>NZ_BCPO01000166.1:0-23270 GCF_016586105.1 Burkholderia sp. E168m15 | reverse complement strand
CTGTAGCGCCGCGTGTACGGCGGCGAGCCGGCGCTCGCGCACGTACGCGGCCGGCGAAGTGTGCAGGAATGCGCGGAACGCATGTTGCAGCGTGCGCGGCGCGACCCCGGCGACGGCCGCCAGCGCGGCGAGCGCGAGCGGTTCGCCGAGGTGCGCATCGACGTGAGCGCACGCACGGCGCACGTGCGCGGGCAGTGGCGGCGTGCCGCGTCGCAGCGCGTCGCTGTACGAATGCGGCAGGTGCGTGAGCAGCAGCGACATCAGCCACGCGGTGAGGTCGGCGCCGAACACCGGCGACGCCGCACCGATGCCCGGCTGTGCGCCGAGCCGGCACAGGTATTCGAAGGTCGGCCGTACGAGCGCGGCTCCCGCGCCGGCACCGCCGGCCGCGAGATCGAATTGCAGCGGCCGCGTGAGCGTTGCCTGCAGCATGTCCTGCAACTTGCGCTCGAGCGCGCCGCGTTCGAGCCGCAGCACGAGGTTGCGGCAATCGGGGCTCGTGCGCAGACGGCTCGGAAGCGCGGGCGACGATACGGTCAGCGCGCCGGGGCCGGCGCGCGCGACGACGTTGCCGGCCTGCAGTTCGCACGCACCGGCGAGCGTCAGCCGGAACAGGAAGTGATCGGCGTCGTCGCCGAACTCGATGCGCGTTTCGCGGCCGTAGCAGAGTTCGAGCAGCGCGCCGTGATGCAGCGGCACCTCGTACAGCTCCGCGTGAAACGGATCGCGGCCGGACGCGGCCATCCGGTGCGGCCCGAGCCGGTGCGCGACCGCGCGTTCGACTTCGTCGGGCGCCTGCAGCGTGCCGAGCCGGTTCGGCGCATGGCGGGAAAGGGCGATGTCCATTCGTAGACCTCGTGGCGGATGCAGGGGCGCGGCGGCATCCGCCGCACCGCGATTGCGTTGCGCGAACGGGCGCGTCGTTGCGCGTTTTGAAGCGACGCGGTGCAAGTGCCCGCGTAGTCTCGGACATACTCGATCACCGGGAGAAAACGATGAAGGTATGTGTTCTGGGCGGCGGCCACGGCTGCCATGCGGCGGCCATCGACCTGCTCGAAAAAGGCCACGACGTGACGTGGTGGCGGCGCGATCGCGAGCCGCATGCGCGGCTGCGCGCGCTTGGCGTACTGAACGTCACCGACTATCGCGGCAAGCGCGCGGTGCCGCTCGGCGACGCGCCGGGCGCGATCCGCCTGACCGACGATCTGGCCGCCGCGCTGCGCGGCGCGCGGCTCGTCGTGGTGCCGCTGCCGGCCACGTCGCACGACGCGCTCGCCGCGCAGGTCGCGCCGCTGCTGGAGGATGGCCAGGTCGTGTTCCTGCCGCCCGGCACGTTCGGCAGCGTCGTGTTTGCCCGCGCGGCCGCCGACGCCGGCAACCGTGCGCGCGTCGCGTTCGCCGAAACCGGCACGCTGCCGTACCTGGTGCGCAAGCATGGCGACAACGAGGTCGTGATCAGCGCGTACGCGACGCGTCTGCCGACCGGCGTGTGGCCGGCGAACGCGGCCGGCTGGGCGTTCGACGTGCTGCGCGCGGGCTATCCGTCGGTCGAGCCGGTCGAGGATGCGTTGTCCGGTGCACTGATGAACGCGGGCCCCGTGATCCATCCGCCGCTGATCCTGATGAACGCCGGGCCGCTCGAACACTTCGACGCGTGGGACATCCACAACGAAGGCACGCAGCCGTCGATCCGCCGCGTGACGAACGCGCTCGACGCCGAACGCATCGCGGTGCGCGAAGCGCTCGGCTACCGTGCGCCGCATTTCCCGCTCGCCGATCACTACGCGACCGACGGCGACGAGTGGATGTACGGGCGCGGCGCGCACGGCAAGCTGACCGATAGCGGCGACTGGCGCGAGAAGATCGATCTGCGCACGCATCGCTACATGCTCGAGGACACCCGGCTCGGGCTGTCGTTCATCGTGTCGTGCGGGCGCTGGGCCGGCGTGCCGACGCCCGTCGCGCAGGGGCTGCTGAGCATCGCGAGCGCGGTCGCCGTGCGCGACCTGTATGCGGAAGGGCGCACGCTGGAGCGGCTCGGGTTCGCGGCGCTGTCGAAGGATGCGCTGCGCGCGCTGCTCGACGCGGGGTATTCGGCATGAAGGCGGCCGCCGATGTGACGCGCATCCACGTGCTCGGCGCGGGACGCATGGGGCAGGGCATCGCGCTCGTGTTCGCGTTCGCGGGCCTCGACGTGACGCTGATCGACTTCAAGCCGCGCGATGCGGCCGGCTGGCGCGCGTTCGACGATCGCACGCGCAACGAGATCACCCGGCCGTTGCATGCGCAGATCGCGCTGGGCCGCATCGACAACGCGCAGGCGGATGCCGTCGCCGCGCGAATCACGCTGGTGGCGCGGGACGGCGCGGCCGATGCGGTGTGCGATGCCGACATCGTGTTCGAGGCGCTGCCCGAAGTGCTCGAAGCAAAGGCCGACGCGTTGCGCTGGCTTGGTCGACACGTCGATGCGCATGCAACGATCGCGTCGACCACGTCGACGTTCGTCGTCACCGAATTGCAGCGCCACGTCGCGCACCCGGCGCGGATGCTGAACGCGCACTGGCTGAACCCCGCGCTGCTGATGCCGCTCGTCGAGGTGAGCCGCAGCGACGCAACGGATCAAACCGTCGTCGACGTGCTCGCGGCGCTGCTCGAGCGCGTGGGCAAGAAGCCGGTGATCTGCGGGCCGGCGCCCGGCTATATCGTCCCGCGCATCCAGGCGCTCGCGATGAACGAGGCCGCGCGGATGGTCGAGGAAGGCGTGGCCAGCGCCGAGGACATCGACACCGCAATCCGCACCGGCTTCGGCCCGCGCTTCGCGGTGCTCGGGCTGCTCGAATTCATCGACTGGGGCGGCTGCGACATCCTGTACTACGCGTCGCGGTACCTGGCCGGCGAGATCGGCCCGCGCTTCGCGCCGGCCGCGAGCGTTGTGCGCAACATGGAAGCCGGGCGCGACGGCGTGCGCACGGGTGCCGGCTTCCACGACTATGCGGCGGTCGACGTGCCCGCGTACATGCGGCAGCGGCTCGGCGAATTCGCGCGGCTGCTCGACCATCTCGGGCTGGCGCCGGCGTTCGACAGCGCGCGGCGCGACGCCGGGCGCTGAGCGGCGCGCGCTCATGCCGGGTCGCCGCGCGAACCGTCGGCGGGCGGGGTGCGCGTCTCGCGCATCACGCACAGCGTCGCGACCGTGACGAGGCCGAGCGCAATCAGGAACAGCGACACCGGCCACGACGCGTGATAGCGCGCGAGCAATGCGGTCGCGATCAGCGGCGACATCCCGCCCGCGAAGATCGACGCGACTTCGTGGCCGAGCGCGACGCCCGAATAGCGCACTTCGGTGCTGAACAGCTCGCCGACGAGCGCGGGCAGCGTGCCGATCATCGCGCCGTGGCTCACCGCCGTGCCGATCGTCAACGCGAGCCATACGAGCGGCGTCACGCGCGTGTCGAGCAGCCAGAAGAACGGAAACGCGCACGCGACGAGGCTCAGCGCGCCGATCAGGTACACGGGCTTGCGGCCGATCCGGTCGGACAGCCGGCCCCAGGCGAGCATCGCGCCCATCTCGACGATCATCGCGATCATCACGCCGGTCAGCATCGTGCCGTTCGGAATCCCCAGGTATTTGCCGTAGACGAGCGAGAACGCGAGGAAGATGTACGCACCGCCGTTCTCGGCCACGCGCAGCCCCATCGCGAGCAGGATTTCCTTCGGGTGACGGCGGATGCACTCGACGATCGGCAAATGCGCGTGTGCGCCGCGCTTGCCGGCCTGCTCGAAGTCGCGGCTTTCCGGCAGATGACGGCGGATATAGATGCCGATCGCAAAGATCGCGACGCTCGCGAGGAACGGCAGCCGCCAGCCCCACGTGCGGAACGCGTCGTCCGGCAGCGCCTGCGCGGCGAGAAACGCGGCCGACGACAGCACGAAGCCGCCGCCCACGCCGAGCTGGCTCCACGCCGCGTAGTAGCCGCGCTGCTCGGGCGGCGCGTTCTCGCTGATCATCAGCACGCCGCCGCCCCATTCGCCGCCGGACGCGATGCCCTGCAGCAGGCGCAGCACGACGAGCGCGGCCGGCGCCCACAGGCCGACCTGCGCATAGGTCGGCAGCAGGCCGATCGCGAAGGTCGACGCGCCCATGATCAGCAGCGTCCAGACGAGCGACGCCTTGCGTCCGTAGCGATCGCCGACGTGGCCGAACACGATCCCACCGAGCGGCCGCGCGACGAAGCCGAGCGCGAACGCCGCGAATGCGGCGAGGCTGCCGGCGAGCGGCGATGCGCCGGGCGGGAAGAACACGTGGCCGAACACCAGCGCCGCGGCCGTGCCGTATACGAAGAAGTCGTACCACTCCATCGCGTTGCCGGCGACGGAGGCGATGACGATCCGGCGCAGTTGCCGGTCGGCGAGCGGCCGGACGGCGCTCGGGGATTGCACGGTGTCGGTCGGGTACATGGCGGAACTCTGAAGGGGGAGGCGGGCGCGTGCCGTCTCGTGCGGCACTGCGGGCTAGTGTTGTCGGCCCGCCGCTCCCCGGTCAAATCCGCAGAAAAAGGGAAGTGTCATCACTCCCGCAAATGATGGTCGGGGCGCGCGGGGCCGTGCCAGCGCGCGCCGGGGCCCGTCACCGCTCGATCTGCCGGTTCCACCGCGTATCCCACTGCGCGCGGCGCGCATTGATCGCGGTCCAGTCGACCACCGTCACCTTGCGCACCAGGTCGTCGACGTTGCCGAGGCTCTGCTGCATCGGGGCCGGCATCTTCGCGAGGCGGTTGGTCGGAATCTGCTTGCCGGCCTCGGCCGCCTTCGTCTGCGCGGGCGCGGACAGCAGGAACTGCGCGAGCTTCTGCGCGAGTTGCGGATCGGGATTGTTCGCGACCACGCACAGGTCGACGAGCAGCAGCACCGGGCCTTCCTTCGGGTTCGCATACGCGACGGGGATGCCCTTGTCCTGAAGGTCGCCGACGCCGGTCGGCGTGAGCGGGAACAGGCCGGCCTCGCCGGTCTGCACCATCTCTGAGATCTTCGCCGAGTTCGGGATGTACTCGACGACGTTCGGCCCGACCGTGCTCGCCCACTTGCCGAAGCCGGGCTCGACGTTCTGCTCGTTGCCGCCGAGCAGCCGGTTGATCGCGAGGAAGCCGTGCAGCCCGAACGTGCTGCTCGACGCCGACTGGAACACGACCTTGCCCTTGTATTTCGGATCGGCGAAATCCATCCACGAGGTCGGCGGCGCCCAGCCTTTCTCGGCGAACAGCTTCTTGTTGTACGCGATGCCGGTCATCCCGAGCTGCACGCCCGCGCCGACGTCGTCCTTCATCCGCGCGAACGGGTACAGCTCCTTGAGCACCGGCGAATCGTCGAGCTTCTGGCACACGCCGAGGCTCACCGCGCGCGCCATCACGCCGTCGTCGAGGAACGCGACGTGGATCTGCGGCTTGTTGCGGTTCGCGAGCAGCTTCGCGAGCACGTCCGACGACGTGCCGGGCACGATCACCACCTTGACGTTGTTCGCCTTCTCGAAGTCGGGCAGCACCTGGCTCGTATAGGCCTTCTCCATCGGCCCGCCGTTCATGCCGACGTAGATCGTCTTCGTTTGCGCGAACGCGGGCGCGCCGGCGCCTGCGATGCAGAGGGCGGCGGCCGCCGCGATCGTTCCGAGCAGTTTCATCTTTGGGTTTCCTCTTGACGGAAAGGGGCGGTCGGCACGGCTTGCGGGAAGAAGCGGCCGATCGAGAATGCATCGAGTGGCGTCGCGGTTTCGCCGGTGGTGATGAGATCGGCGAGCACGTCGCCGACGCCCGGCGCGAGCAGGAAGCCGCCGCCGGAAAAGCCGAACGCATGCAGCAGATTCGGCGTGGTGCGGCTCGCGCCGATGATCGGGTTGTGGTCGGGTGTGCAGCCCTCGACGCCGCTCCACGTGCGGATCAGCAGTGCGTCGCGCAGCGCGGGCAACAGCGCGCACGCATCGCGCATCACCACGCGCGTCGTATCGACCGACGGCTGGCCGAACTCGCCGTCGCCGCGGCCCCGGCCGCCGCCGATCACGCAGTTGCCGCGCGCGACCTGCCGCGCGTACACGCCGCCGCCATACACGCCGAGGTTGTGCGCGATGAACGGCGGCAGCGGCTCGGTCACCCACATGTTCGGGTAGATCGGCTCCATCGGTACGGCTTCGCCGAAGCGTTCGGCGATCGTGTTCGCCCATGCGCCCGCCGAATTGATCAGCCACGTCGCGGTGTGCGCGCGGCCACCCGCTTGCAAGTGAAAACGCGTGCCGTCGTGATGAACCTCATCGACGGCGGTGTGCTCGAACACGTCCGCGCCCGCTGTGCGGGCCGCGCGCGCGAACGCGGGCGACACGACGCGCGGGTTCGCATGGCCGTCGGTCTCGCACAGCGAGCCGCCGAGCGCCGCGCGGCCGAGCCACGGGTAGCGGCGGCGGAACGCGTCGCCGCGCATCACCTGCAGCGGCAAGCCGTGTTCGCTGGCGAGCACGGCGTACGCGTCGAGCGCATCGAGATCGGCGTCGCTGCGTGCGAGTCGCAAGTGGCCGGACACGACGAATTCGCCATCGATGCGGATCAGCTCGGGCAGGCGATCCCAGATGCGCCGCGCCCGCAGTGCAAGCGGCAATTGCTCGACCGGCCGGCCCTGGCAGCGCACGCCGCCGTAGTTCACGCCGCTCGCCTGCGCGCCGCAGTCGCGCCGTTCGAACAGCCCGACGCGCAGCCCGCGTCGCGTGAGCGCAAGCGCGGCCGACGCGCCGACGAGGCCGCCGCCGACGATCGCGACGTCGTAATGCCGGATCTCACTCATCGCGCGCCTCGTCGGGAATCGCCGCGACGTCGTCGCCCGCGAGCGCGGCCGAGATCGGGAACGGCTTCACGGGTGGTTGCGCACGCAACCGGCCGACGTCGGCGAGCGGCTGACCGGTTTCGGCGGCCAGCACGAGCGCGGCCGCGTCGCCGCACATGCGGCCCTGGCAGCGGCCCATGCCGACGCGGGTCAGCGCCTTCAGCCGATTCAATTCGGTCGCCGCGCCTTCGCGCACGCAGCGGCGCAGCGTGCCCGCGTCGATCTCTTCGCAGCGGCACACGATCGTGTCGTCGGGGCAGCGGGCAGCCTGTTCGACCGGCGGCGCGAACGCGGCTTCGAGGCCCGCGCGGAATGCGCCGATGCGGGCGAGCGTGCGTTCGAGTGCCGCCGCGTCGGGTTGGCCGGACGGCGAGCGCGATGCGATGCCGGCATCGTCGAGCAGGGCGAGCGCCGCACGCCGGCCCGACGCTTCGGCCGCGTCGGCGCCCGCGATACCCGCGCCGTCGCCGGCGACGTAGAGGCCGCGCACCGACGTGCGCCCGGCCGCGTCGCGTTCGGGCAGCCACGCGCGGTTGAGCGGGTCGAAACCGAACCGGCAGCCGGCGAGATCGGCAAGCTGCGTTTCGGAACGCAGGCCGAAGCCGAGGCCGAGCGCATCGCAATCGAGCACGCGCGGCGGCGCGGGCTGCGCCGAGTCGCCGGCGGCGCGCCATGCGAGCCCCGTCACATGTTGATCGCCGAGCACGCGCTCGAGCGTGACGCCCGTTTCGATCGCGACGCCATGCGCGCGCAGCCAGCCGTGGTAGTAGAGCCCTTTCGCGAAGATCGACGGCATGCGCAGCAGCGCGGGCGCGGCGCCGGCCTGGCGGCGCAGCGGGCTCGTGTCGAGCACGGCCGCGACGTGTGCGCCCGCCTTCGCATACTGGTAGGCGACGAGGTAAAGCAGCGGCCCCGTGCCCGCGAACACGATGCGTCGGCCGATCGCGCAGCCCTGCGCCTTCAGCGCGACCTGCGCGCCGCCGAGCGTATAGACGCCCGCGAGCGTCCAGCCCGGCACGGGCAGCATGCGGTCGGTCGCGCCGCTCGCGACGATCAGGTGCGAGTACGGTACCGTCACTTCGCGGCCGTCCTGCAACGTGTCGACGCGGCTCGCGCCGCATGACCACGCAAGCGTGTTCGGCCGATAGTCGACGTGCGGCAGCAGCGCGGCCATCGTCCGGTGCACCGCGTCGGCCTTCGCGGCCTCGAAGCCGTACAGCGTGCGCTTGCCGCGCACGAACGCGGCGTTGGCCGGCGGTTGACGATAGATCTGTCCGCCCCAGCGCGCGTTCTCGTCGATCACGACCGGGCGCAGCCCGGCGTCGACCAGCGCCTCGGCCGCGCGCACGCCGGCCGGCCCCGCGCCAACGATCACCGGTTGCAGTGCGGCGCTCACGATGCGTCTCCGGTCGCGGCCGGCCGGGCGGTCGTGAGAATCCGCATGCCTTCGGCGATCGGCGTCGAGCATGCGCGCATGCGTGCGCCGGCTTCGGTGTGCACCCAGCAGTCCTGGCAGGCGCCGATCAGGCAGAACCCCGCGCGCGGCTGACCGCTGAATTCGCTGACGCGCACGCGACGCTGCGCGACGAGGATCGCGGTGAGCACGGTGTCGCCGGCAAGCGCGTGCGCGGGGCGGCCGTCGAGCGTGAACGCGACGGCGGCGCGTTCGCGTTCGGCGACGCGCACGAACTGCGCGCGGTCGTCCGCGACGTCGGTGGAACGGGAAACGGGAGTCGTCATCAATGTTGGCCGATCAGGATGCGGTTCAGGCCGTACACGCGATCGAGCAGCAGCATCGCGCCGGCGGTGATGAAGATGACGAGCGCCGACACCGACGCCATCATCGGGTCGATCGATTCGGTCGCATACATGTACATGCGCACGGGCAGCGTGACCGTCTGCGGCGACGTGACGAAGATCGACATCGTCAGCTCGTCGAAGCTGTTGATGAACGCGAGCAGCCAGCCGCCGGTGATGCCCGGCACGATCATCGGCAGCGTGATGCGGCGGAAGGTCGTCCACGGGTCGGCGCCGAGCGAGCACGCGGCCTGCTCGATGCTGCGGTCGAGGCCGGCAACGGACGCGAGCACGAGCCGCATCACGAACGGCGTGATGACGATCATGTGCGCGAGCACGAGCCACGCGAACGAGCCGGTTGCGCCGATCAGCGCGAAGAAGCGCAGCAGCGCGATGCCGAGCACGAGGCCGGGGATCACGAGCGGCGACAGCAGCAGCCCGTTCAGGAATGCGCGGCCGGGGAACGTCGCGCGGCCGATCGCGAGGCCGGCCGGCAACGCGATCGCGAGCGACAGCGTCGCCGACGCGAACGCGAGCTTCACGCTGTTGACGAATGCGGTGACGAAGTCCGGATAGTCGAGGATCGCGCGGAACCAGCGCAGCGATACGCCATGGGTCGGCAGCGTCAGCGTTTCGTCGGGCGTGAACGCGACCAGCACGACGATCGCGAGCGGCGCGAGCACGAACAGGATCACGAGCGTGTGGAAGGCCAGCGCAAAGGGGCCGTTCTTTCTCATCGCGATGCGCCTCCGAGGCTGCGCGCGTAGCGGCGTTCGAGCACGCGGTAGTAAGTGAGCATCACGACGAGGTTCGCGGCGAGCAGCAGCACGGCGATCGTCGCGCCGAGCGGCCAGTTCAGCGAGCCGAGGAATTCGTCGTAGACGGCCGTGGCCGCGACCTTCAATCGCCGTCCGCCGAGCAGGCCCGGAATCGCGAACGCGCTCGCCGACAGCCCGAACACCATCAGGCTGCCCGACAGCACGCCCGGCATCAGTTGCGGCACGACGATGCGGCGCAGCGTCGTGAACGGCGATGCGCCGAGCGACAGCGCCGCGTGTTCCGTCTGCGGATCGAGCCGCTGCAGCGCGGTCCACACCGGAATCACCATGAACGGCAGCATCACGTGCACCAGCGCGATCACGATCGCGAACGTCGTGTATTCGAGCTTGTACGGCCCGAGGCCGACGAGCGCGAGCGCCTGGTTCACGAGGCCGCTGGTGTTCAGCAGCATGCTCCAGCCGAACGCGCGCACGACCACCGACACGAGCAGCGGCGCGAGGATCGCGAGCAGGAACAACGAACGCCACGGGTCGCGCATCTTCGACAGCACGTACGCTTCCGGCGTGCCGATCGCGACGCAGATCGCGGTCGTCAGCGCGGCGATGCCGAACGTGCGCGCGAAGATCGTGTGGAAGTACGACGAGCCGAGCACTTCCGCGTAGTTGCCGAACTGGAACGCGGCGATCGGGCCGGTGGCCGGGTCGAAGCGGTAGAACGTCAGCACGAACGTCATCGCGAGCGGCACGAGCACGAGCGCGGCGAACAGCGCGAAGGCCGGTGCGCACATCAGCCACAGCGGCGCGTACGCGCGCCAACGCGCGCGCGGCGCGTTGCCGCCGACGGCGCGCGGCGACATTGCGTCGACGGCGGCCGGGGAGGCCGCGAGCCCGGCTGGCGCGCCGTCGGTCGAGAGCGGGCGGGAAGGCTGTCCCATTCAGGCCTCCCGGCGCATCACGCGCACGGCGTCGCTGTGCCAGTCGATGCCGACCGGCGCACCTTCCGCGAGCGGCTCCGTGCCTTCGTTCTGGCAGCACACGAGCACTTCGCCGAGCGCGCTGTCGACGCGGTACAGCCACTGGCTGCCGAGGAAGAAGCGGCTCGTGACGGTCGCGGCGAAACGGCCGGCGTCGGGCGCGCACAGCCGGAGCTTCTCGGGGCGGATGCAGACCGACACCGCATCGCCCACGCGCATGTCGCGTTCGCGTGGCGGCAGGTGCGCCGTGCGGCCGGTCTCGGCGAGATCGTGCCCGAGATCGATGCGGATCGCGTCGCCGTCGTGCGCGACGATCGTGCCGGGCAGCAGGTTCGCCTTGCCGATGAACTGCGACACGAAATGATTCTCCGGGCGTTCGTACGCGCGGTACGGCGTATCGGTCTGCGTGATGCGGCCGGCTTCCATCACGACCACGCGGTCGCTGATCGACAGCGCTTCCGACTGATCGTGCGTGACCATGATCGTCGTCGTGCCGATCTTGCGCTGGATTGCGCGCAACTCGAACTGCATGTCCTCGCGCAGCTTCGCGTCGAGGTTCGACATCGGCTCGTCGAGCAGCAGCACCGGCGGCTCGATCACCACCGCGCGCGCTATCGCCACGCGCTGCCGTTGGCCGCCCGACAGCTCGCGCGGAAAGCGGTGCGCGAGCGCATCGAGCCGCACGAGCGCCAGCGCCGCGCGGATGCGCTCCGCGCGCTCGGCCTTGTCGACGCCGCGCATGTCGAGGCCGAAGCCGACGTTCTCCGCGACGCTCATGTGCGGAAACAGCGCATAGCTCTGGAACACGATGCCGAGCCCGCGGCGGTTCGGCTTCAGGTGCGTGATGTCCTGCCCGTCGAGCGCGATGCGGCCGTGCGTGACGTCGACGAAGCCGGCGATCATCTGCAGCGTGGTCGTCTTGCCACAGCCGGACGGCCCGAGCAGCGACACGAATTCGCCTTGTTCGACCGACAGGTTGACGTCCGCGACGGCGGTGAGCTCGCCGAAGGTTTTCGTCAGATCCGTAAGCGTGAGAAACGACATGGGGAACTCCGGGTTCGCGCACCGCCTGGCCGGTGCGCCGATGACGCGGACTCTAGCCAGCCATATTTCGGCGCGTCAATTTGGAATTCTGCTGAACGGGATGAATTTCTGAAAAATTCCATTGAATGGAACGAACGGAAAAATCGCGTGCGAATCGTTCCGGTGGATGAAGGGCGGGCGACCCGCGAAACGCGCGCGTCAATCCCGTGCACACCCGGATGCCTGCGGATTTTCGACCGGACGACAATGGCGGTTACCGTATTCCGTTCAGTGAAATCGTCGAGGAGAGCCGGCATGCAGGAACCCCATTTGCCCGGAACGTCGCCGGCTGCGCGCATGCCGCACCCGGACGAGGACGCTGTCCCGGCTGATTCGGCCGATGCGGCCGGCGCGCCCGGCACCGGCATGCTGCAGCGTGCGCTCGCGATTCTGCGCGCGCTGGCCGGCATGCAGCAGGACGGCGTGCGCGTCACGCATCTCGCGAAGGCCGTCGGCCTCACGCAGGGCACCGCGCACCGGATCCTGCAATCGCTGATCGCCGAAGGGATGGTCGAACAGGACGAGCAGTCGAAGCTGTACCGGCTGAGCGTCGACTTCTTCGCGCTCGCCGCGCTGGCCGGCAACCCGAGCAGCATGCGCACGCTGTGCCGACCCGCGCTGCTGCGGCTGTGCGCGAGCCTCGGCGAAACCATCTTCCTGCTCGTGAAGAGCGGCTTCGACGCGGTGTGTCTCGACCTGTGCGAAGGGCCGTTCCCGATCCGCTCGTTTACCGGCGACATCGGCGGCCGCATCGCGCTCGGCGTCGGGCAGGGCAGCCTCGCGATCCTCGCGTTCCTGCCCGAGGCCGAACGCGAGGAGGTGATCCGCTTCAACGTGCCGCGCATCCGCGGTTACGGCGTGCTCGACGAGGTGTATTTGCGCACCGAGATCGAGCGCGTGCGACAACTCGGCTACGCGGGCCGCAACAGCGGCGTGCTCGACGGGATGGCCGGCGTCGCGGTGCCGATCCTCGATCGCACCGGTTATCCGGTCGGCGCGCTGAGCGTCGGCACGCTCGCGTCGCGGCTCGGCGACGACCGGATGCCGATGGTAGTCGAACTGCTGCGGCGCCAGGCCGACGCGATCGGCCCACGCACGAATCCGTTCGACGCCGCGTTGCGGCGGCCGATGCACGGGTTATCGGGGAAAACCATCTAGCCGCGTTACGCGTTGCCGTTTCATCGGCTTGCTTGCGCAAGTCATTTACGTTCGATCGAGGCGCGCAGGGTCCGGCGGACCTGCGCGCTTTTGTTTTTTAGCGGTGCCGCCTGCGCACATCGAATGACGTTTTTCGAGGGTTATACGACCTTTGAGTCATCTGCATGCCGCTCCATACTTCACGTGAACGATCGAGCCGGAACAAGCACGCAACCACCATCGCGTGTCGCGTATCCGGCCTGGTGACTCACCACATGAAAAGGAACGGAAGATGCGACTCAGGAACAAATCGGCGTTGATCACGGGCGGCACCAGCGGCATCGGTCTGGCCACCGCGAAGCTGTTCATTTCAGAAGGCGCGCGTGTCGCGGTGACGGGGCGCGACGAACGCGTATTCGAGCGCGTGAAGGCGGAGCTCGGCGAGCATGCGGTCGTGCTCAAGGGCGATGTGCGGTCGCTCGACGACATGCGCGCGATTGCCGGCGAGGTTAACGAGAGGTTCGGCGGTCTCGACGTGGTATTCGCCAATGCCGGCTGGGCGTTTCCGTCCGCCGTCAACGACATCGACGACACGCTGTACAACGACATCATGGACGTCAACGTCAAGGGCGTGGTGTTCACGCTTCAAGCGGCGCTGCCGTACTTGCGCGAAGGTTCGTCGGTGATCCTCAATACCTCGTTCGTCGCGCAGACTGGCAAGCACGGCATCTCGCTGACCGCCGCGGCGAAGGCCGCCGTGCGCTCGCTGGCCCGCAGCTGGTCGTACGAATTTCTCGACCGGAAAATCCGCTTCAACGCGATCGCGCCCGGCGCGATCGATACGCCGCTGCTTTCGAAGTGGGGCAAGCCCGACGAATGGGTACGCGACCGCAAGGCCGAATTCGCCGAAGCGATTCCGGTGGGCCGCATGGGCCACGCCGACGACATCGCGTACGCGGCGCTCTATCTCGCCAGCGACGAATCGTCGTTCGTCGTCGGCACCGAGCTGGTGGTCGATGGCGGGGCGTCGCAGCTCTGAGCCTGCGCTGCACGCTTCCTGAGTCCGGCACGTCATCCCGGCTCATCCCCATACCGATTTGACGTCCGCCACGCCGTTCGCGGTGGCGGTTATTCGATCCGGCCCGGCGTGGTCGCGCTCGCCCATGGGCCGAAGTGCAAGGAGCAATCATCTTGACCGACAGTAGCGACAATCATGCCCCGGGCGGGCAACTCACGCGGGCAGGCCGTTCGCGCCGCGATGTCCTGAAGTTCGGCAGCGCCGCCACCCTCGGCGCCGTGCTGGGCGGCAGCGCGTTGCTCGGGCACGCTGCGCCTGCGCCGGCGCCGACGGGCAGCCCAGCGCTGCTTGCGCCGACCGAGCCGCTCAACATCCTGATCGTCAATTACGACGGCGGCACACTGCTCGACTTCGCGGGCCCGAGCGAGATTTTCCACCGGCTGCCGAATACGAACGTTCGCTACGCGAGCCTCGACGGCGGCAACGTGACGCTCGAATTCGGCGTGGTGTACGGGAAGACCGAACGGCTGGCCGATATCGACCGGACCGACGTGATCCTCGTGCCTGGCGGGTCCGATTTGTCGGCGCCGATGCGTCCGGCGTATCAGGCGCAGATCCGGCGTCTGGCGGAGAGCGCCAAACACGTGACGTCGGTGTGCAACGGCTCGCTCGTGCTTGCCGCGACGGGCGTGCTCGATGGCAAGCGCAGCGCCTGCCATTGGGCGTTCGTCAACAAGCTGGCCGAGTACGGCGCGATTCCGGTTCCCGATCGCTTCGTCGAAGACGACGACGGCCGCTTCATGAGCGGCGGCGGGGTGACGGCGGGCATCGATTTCGCGCTGCGCGTGGCGGCGAAGCTGCGCGGCCAGCAGGCCGCCGAATACACGCAGCTCGTCGTCGAATACGATCCCGATCCGCCGTTCCACTCCGGTCATCCGAGAGAGGCGCGACCCGAACTCGTCGCGATGGTCGACAAGAAGCTGCCCGGCGCATCGAAGGGACTCGCGCGCGTTCCCGGCGTCCGCTGACACGCTGGCCGGCGACGCGTACAGGGTCGCCGCCTCTTCAATTCAAACCCGATTCGGAAATCATACGATGCGTCAGATTCATCTTTGTACGGCTGCGCTTGCAGCGTGCGTGTCCTTTTTTGCATTCACGGCGCCGGCTGTCGCCGGTGGTGCGCAACGCCTGCCCGAAGCGGCGATCAAGGCCGAAAACGCACGGTGGGCGGATGCCTTTGCGCGAGGGGACTACGACGCGATCGGCCGCCTCTATACCGACGACGGCACGCTCTTGCCGCCGGACGGCGACAAGGTCACCGGGCGCCGCGCGATCACCGAGTACTTCACCAGCGGGTATGCCGGATCGAAGCCCGGCACCGTCTCGTTCAGCAATGACGAGTTCTACGGTAACGACCGGGTCGTGACGGAGGTATCGGATGTGGAGGTTCGCGACGGTGACGGAAAGCTCAAGATCCGCGCGAAGCAGACGCTCGTCTTCCTGAAGCAGGGCGGCACGTGGAAGCTGCATCGCGACATGTGGAACGCTTACCCACCCGTCAAGGACTGACGGTCGTCGACGTCCGGCGAAAGGGCGCGTTGCGTAGTCACGCTACGCGCGCGCCTATCAGCCGTTAGCGGGACGTCGACCATGCAGCGCATTGATCGGCAGGCGTTCGATCAGCGTGCTGCGTTCGACCTGCTCTCGCGCCGAATCGCTTGCGGCGGGTGTCCGAGCAGCTTGATGAAGGCTCGGCGCATCCGCTCCGGATCGGTGAATCCCACTGCCAGCGCAATCTGTTCGATCGGTTCGCTGCCGCCCTGCAGGCGCAGTCTCGCCGCTTCGACGCGCAAGCGCTCGACCGCCCTCGCCGGCGTTTCACCGGTTTCCCGGCGAAATGCGCGTCCGAACTGTCGCACGCTCAAGCTCGCTGCATCGGCGAGCCGTTCGACCGGCAACGCTTCGGTCAGGTGTTCGCGGGCGAAATTCAGTGCGATGCGGATGCGATCCGATTCCGGCTCCATCTGCGACATCGCCGAGAATTGCGATTGCCCGCCGGGTCGCCGATACGGCACGACCAGCAGCCGGGAGACCTCGCGCGCGATCTCCGCGCTCATGTCCCGTTCGATCATGCCGAGCGCCAGGTCGATGCCGGAGGCGATGCCCGCCGATGTCCAGACGCGGCCATCGACCACATAGATACTGTCGCCGTCGACCCGCGTGCGAGGGAAGCGTGACTGCAACTGCGCGGCGTATCGCCAGTGCGTCGCAGCTCTCAAACCGTCGAGCGAGCCGGTTTCCGCGAGCAGAAATGCACCCGTACACACGCTGGCCACTCGCGACGCCTTGGCGGCCAGCTTGCTGGCCGCGGTGATGTTTTCCGAAGTCTGCATCGGCGCGATATCGCCGCCGACGAACACGATGGTGTCGAACGCGCGCCGTCCGACCGGCTTCGTGTCGATCGAAAGGCCGGTATTGCCGGGAATCGGGCCGCCGGTGGGTGAGATGACGTGAAGATCGTAGGGCGTATGGCCGGCGGCCGTGGCCACCTGATTGAAGGCCGACAACGGGCCGCCCAGATCGAGCGCGTCGTAGCCGCGGCAAACGAAAAATCCAATGCGATGCATGACGAAGCAATTGATCGAGAACCCCGGAATGGCGAATTTTACCGGGAACCCTCGAATTGTGTCGTTTGACTCGAAACGAGGGAAAAACGTCGTTTACGCCGCCTTCGATCGACTGTATTCGTTTGCGCCGCGCGGATGCGATGCCGACGGAAAGCGACGCTCAGCGACGGTAGATGAACTCCAGATCGGTCGATTCGCCGACCTTGAAATCGTACGTACCGACCCGCTTGAAGCCGGCCTTCTCGTAGAACGCGATGGCCTTCGCATTGCCTGACCACACGCCCAGCCATACCGGGCCGGGGCGCGTCGCGGCGAGATACTCGAGCGCGGCGTCGAACAATGCCCGTCCGGCGCCGGTACCTTGCGTGCCGCGTCGAAGGCAGATCTGATGGATCTCGCCCGAGCCGTCCGCCACGTCCGGATGCGGAAGCTTGCACGGCCCCGCGTGCGCATATCCGACCAGCGTGCCGTCGTCGCCTTCCGTGACCCACGTGCGGCGTTGCGGGTCGGCGAGCTGTTCGGTGATCGCTGCCACCGAGTAAGTCCGGGCTTCGTATTCGGCCAGATCGTGCGGCGGGTAGTCGATGCCGAATCCGTCCTGCAGAAAGGTTTCGCGAAACGTATCGCGCTTCAATTTGGCAAGCGGGACGGCATCGGCCAGGGTCGCAACGCGGATCAACATGACGCTTCTCTCGGTTCGGTATCGGCCTGACAGTTTATCCCGGGTGATGTCGAGCAGTCGCTTCGTCGCCGGCCTACCGGCGACCGTCGCGGTCGTGCAGGCGGCTTCCCGATGCGGGAAAAAGCGCCGATTTTGCAGTGCAGCGAAAGGCGCCGACGCTTGCCTGACCGGGCCTCCGTAACCAGCCGAAACTGCCAGTACGGCAATCATGCGGATGCCGATGGTTGACCGCCGTCGGACATGCTAGGATTTCCGTCAAACAACTCCGGAGACTGCGATGCCGTTCATCTGCGAAAACGTCGAATGTCGTGCCGTGCTGGCTCGCGGGCAGGTCAGGCACCATCAGGAGGGCGCCGGCTGGTGCTTCTACTGTCCGGACTGCAACACCAGAAACGAGTTGATGAACATCGGCACGCTCAGCGGCCCTGTCGAGCTGGTTCAGCCCGAGCGGGCGAGTCCACCGCACAAGGTGGTCGCGACGGCCAGGCCGCTGGACGACGGCCGATACGCGGCGCAGTTGAGCGTCCAGCGGGCGCTCGCCGTGAAAGGCACCTACGCGGCCGAGGAGCACTGGGATCAGCTCGGCGTATTCGGCGACGCGCAGGAAGCCGTCGCGCATGCGAAGTCGTTCGCCACGGACCTGCTGCAGCGCGCCGCGTAGCCGGCGCTTTTCCGTGAACGAACAAAGGGGCGTTGCGCATTCGTGCGCGACGCCCCTTTGCGTTTTTCGCCCGCGTTCGTCAGTGGTGGATATCGAACGACGAGGTCTGCCTCGTGATCCGCTGATACGTGTCGTCCTGAATCAGGTTCCCGGGAAAGCCGCGTGAGGTCACGCAGCCGGCGCCTGTGTTGCGCGCGCCTGTTCGCGGGCCGCGACGAGTTCCCGGATCCGCGCGCGATCGGCCGGCGTCACCGGCGTGAAGATCACGAGGCTCAGGTCCGGGCTGCCGGTGACCGAGAACGCCGAATATTCGAGTGCGATCCGGCCGGCTTGCGGATGGCGGATCTCCTTCGTACCTTCGTCGTGCGTACGGATATCGTGGTCGCGCCACATCGCGTCGAATTCGGCGCTCGTCGCGCGCATCTCGTCGACGAACGCCTGCACCGCCTGCGTCGCGCCGCTGCGCGCGACGTCCGCACGAAACGCGCCGACCGCGAATCGCGCGACACGCTCCCAGTTCGGCTGCGCGTAACGCACGCCCGCGTCGACGAAGATCAGCCGCAGGATGTTGCGCGCGGCCGGTGGCAGCGTCGCATAGTCGGTCAGCGTCGCGGCCGCCGCGTCGTTCCACGCGGCGACGTCCCACGTCGCGGTGCGGATGATCGCGGGGCTCGCGTCGAGCGAATCGAGTACGTGCTGCAGGCGCGGCGTCACGCCGGCCGGCGCGTGATAGCGCACCTCGGGCGGATGGCCGACGCCGATCAGGAACAGGTGCTCGCGTTCGGCCTCGTTGAGCATCAGCGCGCGGGCGAGCCGGTCGAGCACGTCGGCCGACGGCGCGCCGCCGCGCCCCTGTTCGAGCCACGTGTACCACGCGACGCTCACGTGCGCGCGCTGCGCGACTTCCTCGCGCCGCAAGCCCGGCGTGCGGCGGCGCGTCGCCGGCAGACCGAGCGCGGCCGGGTCGAGTTTTTCGCGGCGGTCCCGCAGGTACGCGCCGAGCAGGTTGTCGGGGGCGTCAGCCATATCCTGTTAGTTCGTTTACCAGTAAACCGTCACGACTTCACCGCGAGCGGCGCTCGACAGATAGTAAGCCTCCATTTCATCCGGAGGTGCTGAACATGCGTGTCTTTGTTACGGGAGCATCGGGATTCGTCGGCTCGGCCGTCGTGGCCGAGCTCGTGGCCGCCGGGCACTCGGTGCTCGGGCTGGCGCGGTCCGACGCGGCCGCGGCGTCGGTTGCCGCGGCGGGCGCCGACGTTCATCGCGGGTCGCTCGAGGATCTCGACAGCCTCACGCGCGGCGCCGAAGCCGCCGATGCGGTGATCCACACGGGATTCAATCACGACTTCTCGCGCTTCGCGCAGAACTGCGAACTCGACCGCCGCGCGATCGAGACGATCGGCGCGGCGCTCGTGGGCTCGGCGCGGCCGCTGATCGTCACGTCGGGCCTGGCGCTCGTCGCGCCCGGCCGCGCGGCGACGGAGGACGATCCGCACGTGCCGGTGTCGGAAAATTATCCGCGTGCGTCCGAAGCGACGGCGGTCGCGCTCGAAGCGCGCGGCGTGCACGCGTCGGTCGTCCGGCTGCCGCCGTCCGTGCACGGCGACGGCGATCACGCGTTCGTGCCGCGCCTGATTGCGTTCGCGAGGGAGAAGGGCGTGTCGGCGTACATCGGCGACGGTGCGAACCGCTGGCCGGCCGTGCACCGGCTCGACGCGGCGCGCGTGTATCGGCTAGCGATCGAGCGCGGCGCGGCCGGCGCGCGCTATCACGCGGTCGACGATACGGGCGTGCCGTTTCGCGAGATCGCCGAGGTGATCGGGCGGCGGCTGAACGTGCCGGTCGTCGCGAAGTCGGCGTCGGAAGCCGGCGAGCACTTCGGCTGGTTCGCGAGATTTGCGGGGATGGATGCGCCCGCAACCAGCGAGCGCACGCGGGCATCGCTCGGCTGGGCGCCGACGCAGCCGGGGTTGCTGGCTGACATCGACCGGCCGCAGTATTTCGAAAGCTGACGAGCGGCGCGCGCCGCTCGCCATGGGTGCGGCTCGGACAACCGCTCACACCGTGACGACGATCTTCCCGACCTGCGCACCGGCTTCCATGTAGCGGTGCGCATCCGCGATGTCGTCGAACGCGAACGTACGATCGATCCGCGGCTTCAGCGCGCCGGCCGCGAGGCCGTCGACGATGAAGCGCTTCGCGCGTTCGAGCCGTTGCGCGTCGCCGGTGATCTCGAACAGCTCGTAGCCGCGCAGCGTCAGGTGGCGCGCGAGCAGGTCCATCAGCGGCACAGGGATGTCGCGCGTATCGAGCGCGCCGTACTGGAAGAACGTGCCGTTGATGGCCAGCGCGCGCAGCAGGTTCGCCGCCTCGGGGCCGCCCACCGGATCGAACACGAGGCGCGCGCCGATGCCGCCCGTGAGTTCCGCCACCTGCCGCGGCAGGTCGGCGGGGCTGCCGACGATCACGTGCTTCGCGCCCGCGTCAAGCAGCGCCTGGCGCTTCGCTTCGCCGCGCGTCAGCGCGATCGGCACCGCGCCGACCCGATTCGCCACCTGGATCGCGGCCTGCCCGACGCTGCTCGACGCGGCGCCGATCAGCACCGCCTCGCCGCGCTGGAGGCCGCCAAGTTCGATCAGCGCGCCGTAGGCCGTCACGAACATCATCCACGTCGCGGCCGCCTCCTCGAACGACAGGCTGTCCGGATGCTTGACCACCGCACGCGCCGGTACGTTCACCACTTCGCCGTACATCCCGTAGTCGGCGAACGAGAAGGCCGGCACGACGTTCACCGCGTCGCCTTCCGCGAACGTCGTCACGTTGCGGCCGACCGCCGCGACCACGCCCGACGCCTCGTAGCCGAGCGATGCCGGAAAGCGTGGCATGAACGTGTATTCGCCGCTGCGGAACATGACTTCCGCGCGATTGACGCCGATCGCCTTCACGCGCAGCTGGATGTCGTCGGGGCCCGGCGCGGGCACGTCGACGGTGTCGATCTGCAGGACTTCGGGGCCGCCGATGCGGTGGAAACGAACGATGCGGGTCATGGAGCGCTCCTTCGATGAACGGGTGTCGATGAAGCAGCATCGTAGGCGGGCATCCGCACCGGATAAACGCGCGGCAGGATCATTGATTGTTATTTGACGAATAACAATCAATGCGAACCTGTTTTATGCCGGATAACGCCGTGCGAACAGCTCGGTCAGCCAGTCGATGAACGTGCGCACCTTGTCGGGCAGATGCGCGCGGTTCGGGTACAGCACCGACACCGGCTTCGGCACGGCCGGCACGCCGGGCAGCAGCTCGATCAACTGGCCCGAGTCGATGCTCGGCTGCAGCGCGGGCCGCAACGCGTGCACGATGCCGAGGCCCGCGAGCCCGCAGGACAGCAGCGCTTCCGAGTTGTCGGTGAGCAGGCTGCTCGCGAGCTTCACCGCGATGGTTTCGCCGTGCGGGCGGAACGTCCATTCGAGCACGCGGCGGTTGCGGCCGGTGAAGAAGTTGACCGCGCGATGCGTCCGCAGATCGTCGAGCGTACGCGGCAAACCGTGGCGCGCGATATAGGCGGGCGATGCGCACGTGGCCATCGACACCGCGCCGACGGTGCGCGCGACCATGCTCGAATCCTTCAGCGTCCCGACCCGCACCACGCAGTCGATGCCTTCGCCGATCAGGTCGGCCGGCTGGTCGCTCGCGCCGAGCACGAGTTCGATCTGCGGATAGCGCTGCTGGAAGTCGGGCAGCGCCGGAATCACGATCGTCTTCGCGAGCGCGAGCGCAATGTCGATCCGCAGCCGGCCTTTCGGTACCGCGCGCTGCTTGGGGAACGACGCGAACGCATCGTCGATGCCGGCGAGCAGTTGCACGCAGCGCGCATGAAACGCCTCGCCTTCGGCCGTCACGCTGACGCGGCGCGTGCTGCGGTTCAGCAGCCGGACGCCGAGCTCCTGTTCGAGCTGCTGCACGGCTTTCGTGACGGCCGGCCGATGCAGCTGCAGCGCGTCGGCGGCCTGCGTGAAGTTGCCGCGTTCGACGATCTGTACGTAGATCTGCATCGTTTGCAGGCGGTCCATGGCGTTCCCGGATGGCGTGGCGAGCGGCCATCTTCGCACACCGATGGAACCGGATGCGCGGCCGCCCGCCTGCCGTGCGTCATTCGACCGGATGCAGATCCTGCAGCAGCGTCGGCACCAGCTCGGACACGGTCGGGTGGATATGCATCGCGCGGCTGATGGTCGTGTACGGCGCGCCGGCGGTCATCACGTCGAGCATCCCGTGCACGACTTCGTCGCCGGTCACGCCGAGGATCGACGCGCCGAGGATCGCGTGGCTGTCCGCATCGACGATCACCTTCATGAAGCCCTGGCTCTCGCCTTTCTCGACCGCCCGGCCGACGCGCGTCATCGGGCGTGTGCCGACCAGCAGCCGGCGGCCCGTCTGCTTCGCTTCCGCGAGCGTCATGCCGACGCGGCCGAGCGGCGGATCGATGTACATCGCGTAGGCCATGATGCGGTCGGACACCTTGCGCGGATCGTCGTCGAGCAGATTGGCCGCGACGATCTCGTAGTCGTTGTACGCGGTGTGCGTGAACGCGCCGCGTCCGTTGCAGTCGCCGAGCGCCCAGATGCCGGGCACGTTGGTGCGCAACTGCTCGTCGACGGTGATGTAGCCGCGCGCATCGGTAGCGATGCCCGCGCGGTCGAGCCCGAGATCGTCGGTGTTCGGCACGCGCCCGACCGCGAGCAGCAGGTGCGAGCCCGCGACCTCGCGGCCGCCGCCCGCGCAGTCGAGGCCGACCACGATGCCGTCGCCGTCGCGGCGCGCGTTCAGGCAGTTCGCGTCGAGCTGCACGTCGATCCCTTCGTTTTCGAGGATCTCGCGCACGGCCTGCGACACGTCCTCGTCCTCGCGGCGGATCAGGCGCGGGCCTTTCTCGACGATCGTGACCTGCGAGCCGAAGCGGCGGTACATCTGACCGAATTCGAGCCCGACATAGCTGCCGCCGACGATCACCAGATGATCGGGCAGGAAGTCGACGTCCATCATCGTCGAGTTGGTCAGGTACGGCACCGAGTCGAGGCCCGGCATCGCGGGCACCTGCGCGCGTCCGCCGACGTTGATGAAGATGCGCTCGGCTTCGAGCACGTCATCGCCCACGCGCACCGCGTTCGCGCGTTCGAACCGGGCGTGACCCTGAAAGACGGTGGTGTTGTCGAGGCCGCGCACCCATTGCTCGACGCCGTGGTTCGAGCGGCCGGAAATCTGGTCCTTGCGCGCCTTCACGGCTTTCATGTCGACGGTGACGGGGCCGCCGACCGACACGCCGTATTCGCTGGCGCGCCGTGCAAGCTGCGCGGCGTACGCGCTCGCGATCAGCGTCTTGGTGGGGATACAGCCGGTGTTCACGCAGGTGCCGCCGAAGCGGCCGCGCTCGATGATCGCGACTTTCATGCTGGCGCCGGCGAGCCGCGCGGCGAGCGGCGGCCCGGCCTGGCCGGTGCCGATGACGATTGCATCGAAGTGTTGCGTCATGACGTCCTCCTGTGCGGGGGCAACGAGGAAAGGGGCAGGCGCAAGCCGCATGCCGTGCCGGCGGTCGCGCGGGCGACGAGCGCCTATGGTAGACCTGTTGGCCGGGTGCCGCGAGC
>NZ_BCPO01000165.1:0-4773 GCF_016586105.1 Burkholderia sp. E168m15 | reverse complement strand
CGCGGCGCGTCGCGTCGCGTTGAAAAACGGCACCACCGCGCGGGCGTGGCGGCGCGCAGCCTTCAGTCTTTGCGTTTCCACTGCCCGAACGACACTGGCCGGTGCGCGTCGGCGCGCGTGACGGTGACGTGGTCGGGCTGGTCGTCGAGCGGAAACGATTCGGTGACGATCTGGTTCGAAAAGAGCCAGCCGTGCGTGCGCGGGTCGTAGCGGAACGTGATGTAGTCGGTCCAGTGCTGGCCGCACGCGACGAAGTTCTGCACGGTGAAATAGCGGCCCTTCACCGACAAGCCGTTGTCGGCGGCATCTTCAGGATCGAACGGGTCGCACTGGCCGCCTTCGTTCGCACGCAGCACGACCTGGTCGTTGCGGGCGGCGAGCCGGTAGGTGTGGTCGGCCTGTTCCTCGTAGATCAGCAGCGGGCGCGGCGATGGTTGGTCGCGCGTGTCGACCGCGCGATGCACGACGACGAGAAAGCTGTGGCGTCCGTTGTCGACATCGGGGCCGGCTTGCGCGAGCAGCGGCTGGTAGCCGGGTGGCAGGTGCGCGGCGATCGACTTCGGCAGGGTGTCGGCGCGGACGCTGAGCGGGAATGCGGCAAGCAGCGGGAGCAGCAGGGCGGAAAGGCGAAGAGCGCGCATGGCGGGCGGTCCGGTCGAAAGGAGAAAAAGGGGGATGAGCCGCGCGACGTTACAGATCGCGCCCGAGAAAGTCCGTGCCCGGCACCGGATTGAACGCGACGGGCGGCGCGGGCGTGAAGCCGAGCGACGCATACAGTTGCCGGGCGGCGACGAACTCGGGCAGCACGTCGAGGCACATGCGCGCGTAACCGGCCGCCTTCGCGTCGCGCAGCAGCCGTTCGACGAGCTGGCGGCCGACGTTCAGCCCGCGTGCGTCGGGCCGCACGTACACGCGCTTCATCTCGCAGGTCGCCGCGTCGATTTCGCGGAACGCCGCGCAGCCGACCACGCGCTCGCCGCGCCACGCGAGCAGCAGCTGCCCGCGCGGCGCCGCGTATTTGCCGGGCAGCGCGGCGATTTCCGGCTCGTAGTCCTGGAAAGCGAGGCTGACGGTCGGGCTCGCGACGTACTCGCGAAAGATCGCTTCGACGGCGGCGGCATCGTCGGGATAGCGGGCGGCGCGGATCGCGATCATGGGGCGGCGCGAGATGACAGGAAAGAGGGCCAGCATAGCAGCGCACGGCCGCTTTCGGCCATGCGCGAAGCGTGCCAGAATCAGCGGCTCGACCGTCGGAAACGACACGCAGGCGCCGGCGCAGCGGCGTCGCTCACCCAGGAGACTTCGATGACCGCATCGGCTGCCGTACTCGCCATCCTCGCTGCGCTGTTTCTCGGCGCGATGATTCCGGGCCCGAGCTTCGTGCTGGTGGCCCGCAACTCGATCGGGCTATCGCGCCGCGACGGGCTGGCCACCGCACTCGGCATGGGCATCGGCGGCATCGTGTTCGGCGGCGTCGCGCTGGCCGGGCTTTACACGCTGCTGCAGGCCGTCGAATGGCTGTATGTGGGCCTCAAGGTCGCGGGCGGCGTGTACCTGATCTACATGGCGTCGAAGATCTGGCGCGGCGCCGACCGGCCGATCGCGATGGACGATCCGCAGGCGATGGCCGGCGGCAGCGCGCGCAAGTCGTTCTGGACCGGCCTCACGACCCAGCTCAGCAACCCGAAGACGGCGATCTGGTACGGCAGCATCTTCGCGGCGCTGCTCCCGCAGCACCCGCCGCTGTGGTGCTATCTCGCGCTGCCGCCGCTCGTGTTCGCGGTCGAATTCGGCTGGTACACGCTCGTCGCGCTGTGCTTCTCGACGCGCCGGCCGCGCGAACTCTACCTGCGCGCGAAGAAGTGGGTCGACCGCATCGCGGCCGGTGCGATCACGCTGCTCGGGCTGCGGCTGATCCTGAATGCGCCGAAAGCGGGGATCTGAGCGCTTCTCTTTCTCTATCAACACGTGGTGGCGGCCGGCCGTGGCCGTCGCCGGTTAGCGGCGGGCACCGCCCGCGCCGTTCGCCCGAGCGCGCATCGGCGTCCCGAATTCCAGGATTACCGGTTCATCGTCAGGCCATGGTCAGGCGCGGCTTGCGGAATGCCCGCCCCCCGTCGTGGCGGCTCGGCCCCTTCATCGTTCACGCCGGGTCGGCGCTGCAAACACACACGCATGGCTTCCCGATGGCGCGGCCGCTCGCCAGCCGCCGCCTCCCGTGTTTCCCGCTCGTCACCACCGTCCGCCGAGCCTTGCGCGACGGGCCTTCGCGTGTATCGCGCGGCACGCCGAACCGCGCCGCTTCCCCGATTCTGGCGGCCGACCGCCCGACGACGTGTAAACTGCTGCCTTTTTTGACGGTTTGCAGCATGGTGCAAGCATCTCCGCGCCCGGCGTTGAGCGGTCCGACGCTCGTCCGGCTGCTCGCGCGCCTGGCCGATGCCGACGTCGCGGAATCCCGGCAGACGCTGTCCGACCGGCTGAGCCAGTGGCTCGGCTGGACCGACGCGATCACGCTGTCGTCCGCGTTGAATGCGAGCCCGCCGGGTGTCGCGGCCGGCGTGCGCGGCTACGACGCCGAGCGCGACTGCGCGCGCGTGCGCCACGACCTCGCGCAGGCGATCACGGCCACCCAGCGGCCGCGCGCGCGGCGCCGGCCGGGCGACCTGCCGCCGCCGGCCGCCGATACGGCCGATTTCGCGGATTTCCGCCAGCGGTACCTGACCCTCCAGCAGGACATGGAAACGGCGATCGGCCAGTTGCGCGGCCGCCTGCGGGTCGCGCTCGCCGCGCGCTCGTCCGGAATGGCGCGGCTTGCGACGCTCGACACGATCATGGAGCGCGTGCTCGGCGCGCGCGAGCGCAGCCTGCTGTCGGCCATACCCGCGCTGCTCGGCACGCGCTTCGCGCGGCTGCGCGACGCGGAGCGGCAGGCGCTGGCCGAGGCTGAAGCCGTGGCCGCGGCCGCCGCTGCGCCTGACGCCGACGCATCCGCTCTGGCCGATGAGGGCGCGGCGGCCGACACCCCGACCGTCGCGGCGATCGTGCCCGGCGCGTGGCTCGATACGTTTCGCGACGAGATGCACAGCATTCTGCTTGCCGAACTCGAAGTCCGGTTTCAAACGGTAGACGGGCTGCTCGCGGCCCTTCGCACCTGCTAATCAACACGCTATGTCCAGAATTCGCCTTGATCTCGTTGTCTTCGTCGCCGGTCTGCTCGCAGTGGGCTGGATCGGTGCCGGCTATGTCGCGTCGAACCCGCTGGCGGCGGCCGTCACGCTGCTGATCGGCGCGTGCTACGTCGCCGGCGCATGGGAGCTGCTGCGCTACCGGCAGGCGACCGCCACGCTGTCGCACGCGGTCGCCGGCCTGAGCGCGCCGCCCGCGACGCTCGACCCGTGGCTCGACACGCTGCATCCGGGCCTGCGCGGCGCGGTGCGCGCCCGGGTCGAAGGCGCGCGCGTCGCGCTGCCGGGCCCGGCGCTCACGCCTTACCTCGTCGGCCTGCTGGTGCTGCTCGGCATGCTCGGCACGCTGCTCGGGATGGTCGTCACGCTGAAGGGCACGGGCGCCGCGCTCGAGAGCGCGACCGATCTCGATGCGATCCGTGCGTCGCTGATCGCGCCGGTGAAGGGGCTCGGGTTCGCGTTCGGCACGTCGATCGCCGGTGTGGCGACGTCCGCGATGCTCGGGCTGCTGTCCGCGCTCGTGCGCCGCGAGCGGATCGACGCGGCTCAGCAACTCGACGCGAAGATCGCGACGACGCTGCGCGTGCATTCGTCCGCGCACCAGCGCGACGAATCGTTCCGGCTGCTGCAGCGCCAGGCCGACGTGATGCCGGCGCTGGTCGACCGGTTGCAGACGATGATGACGACGCTCGAGGCGCGCAGCGTTGCGTTGCACGATCGTCAGATCGAAAGCCAGCAGGCATTTTTCGACCGGACCGAGCGGGCGTATGCGGGCCTGGCGTCGAACGTCGGCGACGCGCTGAAGGAAAGCGCCGCCGAAAGCGCGCGCGTGGCCGGCGCCGCGCTGCAGCCGGTCGTCGCCGCGACGATGACGGGGCTCGCGCAGGAGATGGCCGCGCTGCGCGACACCGTGACGGGCGCGGTGCAGCGTCAGCTCGACGGGCTGACCGAAGGCTTCGAGAAGACCACTGGCAACGTGACGGCCGTGTGGAACCGGGCGCTCGACGAACAGCGCCGCGCGGGCGACGCGGTCGCGCAGCAGTTGCAGACGACGCTCGGCCAGTTCACCGACACGTTCGCGCAGCGTTCGTCGGATCTGCTCGACGGCGTCGCGACGCGCCTCGAGTCGACCGAAGGCCGCCTGTCGGACGCATGGCGCGAGGCGCTGGCGCGCCAGGAGCAGGTCGGCGAGACGCTGGCCGGCCAGCATGCACGCGCGCTGGGCGAAGCCGCCGCGACGTTCGAACGCCATTCGGCCGCGACGCTCGCCGCGATGCACGAGTCGCACGCGGGTTTGCAGACGCAACTGGCGGCGCGTGATGAAGAACGTCTCGCTGCATGGAACGACTCGCTGGCCGCGATGGCCGCGAAGCTCGGCGACGAGTGGCAGCGTGCGGGCGCGCATAGCGCGGGCCGTCAGCAGGAAATCTGCGACGCGCTTGCGCAAACGACGCGCGATCTCGCCGCCCAGGCGTCGACGTTCGAACAACGCTCGAACGATCTGCTGTCGACGATCCGCGAGTCGCACACCGGTCTGCAGTCGCAACTGGCGGCGCGCGACGAAGAACGTTTGTCGGCATGGAAC
>NZ_BCPO01000164.1:0-17862 GCF_016586105.1 Burkholderia sp. E168m15 | reverse complement strand
TCGCGCAAACGACGCGCGATCTCGCCGTCCAGGCGTCGACGTTCGAACAACGCTCGACCGATCTGCTGACGACGATCCGCGAATCGCACGCAGCCCTCCAATCGCAACTGGCCGCCCGCGACGAAGCTCGCCTGTCCGCCTGGAACGATTCGCTCGCCGCGATGGCCACCGCGCTGCGCGACGAATGGGCGCAGACGAGCGCGCAGGCCGCGGCGCGCCAGCAGGACATCTGCGACACGCTGACCCGCACCGCGAACGACATCACCGCGCAGGCGCAGGTGCACGCGAGCGACACGATCAACGAAATCGCGCGTCTCGTGCAGGCCGCATCGGAAGCGCCGAAAGCCGCGGCCGACGTCGTCGCCGAGCTGCGCCAGCGCCTGTCCGACAGCATGGTGCGCGACACCGCGACGCTCGAGGAACGCAGCCGCCTGCTCGCGACGCTGGAGACGCTGCTCGGCGCGGTCAACCACGCGTCGACCGAACAGCGCGCCGCGATCGACGCGCTCGTCAGCACGTCGGCCGATCTGCTCGACCGCGTCGGCGCGCGCTTCAACGACACCGTCGATGCCGAAACGCGCAAGCTCGATTCGGTGGCCGCGCAGGTCACGGCCGGGGCCGTCGAAGTGGCGAGCCTCGGCGATGCATTCGGGATGGCCGTGCAGGTGTTCGGCGAATCGAACGACAAGCTGCTGACGCATCTGCAGCGCATCGAGGCCGCGCTCGAGAAATCGCTCGCGCGCAGCGACGAACAGCTCGAGTACTACGTCGCGCAGGCGCGCGAGGTGATCGACCTGAGCGTGATGTCGCAGAAGCAGATCGTCGAGGATCTGCAACAGCTCGCCGGCCGGCGGGCGAGCGTCGGAGCGTAACGCATGCACGACGAAATCGACGGCGGCGCGCCTTCGGCGCCGGTATGGCCCGCGTTCGCCGACCTGATGTCGGTGCTGCTCGGCGCGTTCGTGCTGATCCTGGTCGGCGTGATCGGCATGCAGCTTCAGCTCACGTCGAAGCTCGAGGAAGCGGTGCGCGCGCGCCAGCTTGAAGCGCAGCAGCGCAAGTCGCTCGAACAGGCGCTCGCCGGGCCGCTCGCGGCCGGCCGCGTGACGCTCGTGAACGGGCGCATCGGCATCAGCGGCAACGTGCTGTTCGCGCTGAACTCCGATCAGTTGCAGCCCGCGGGCCGCGACCTGCTGAAGACGCTGGCCGGCCCGCTCGCCACGTACTTGAAGACCCGTGACGAGATCCTGATGATCAGCGGCTTCGCGGACGACCAGCAGGTGCACGCGGGCAACCGCCTGTTCGCGGACAATTGGGAACTGTCGGCCAAGCGCGCGTTGACCGTGACGCGCGCGATGATCGATGCCGGCGTGCCGGCGTCGTCGGTGTTCGCGGCCGCGTTCGGTTCCGAACAGCCGGTCAGCTCGAATGCGGACGATGAAGGCCGCGCGAAGAACCGCCGCGTGGAAATCGCGCCGGTGCCGCGCAAGTCGGCGTCGAACGGAGGAAAGGCAAAGTGACGGGCGACGCGACGCAGGTTCGCGCGATGCTCGACGCATGGCGCGAGCAGGGCGCCGACCGGCTCGATCCGGTAGGTTTTCATCGGATCGATGCGCTCGAACGGCGCGCGGCTGTGCTCGACGGCGCTGCACGCGCGTTGCTCGATGTGCGGCTGGCGACGTTAATCGATGGGTTTGCGAAGCGCGTCGCGCGCGACGACGATGCCGAAGCCCCGCGCGAGACGGTGCAAGCCGCGACGAGCGTGCCCGCGCGCGGCGCGCTTGCCGCGCTCGTCGAAGGCTTCGCGCGTGATGCGCAGGCCGACCGGCGCGGGCTCGATCCCGAACTGATCGACTACTTCCGCACGATGTGGTCGAAAGTCCGCACGGAACAGCAATACCGCCAGTCGCTCGACCAGGTGCCGCGCAACGCGGGGCCGCTCAATTCGAACAGCCTCGTGCACCGCTCGCTCGCGACGATGCGCGACCTGTCGCCGGAATACCTGCAGCAGTTCCTGTCGTACGTCGATGCGCTCGCGTGGCTCGAGGATCTCGCGGGCGGCGGCACGCAGCCCGAGAAGGAAGCACCACGTGCGAAGGCGGCGAAGCCGGCGAGAAAGACGACGCGTACCAAGGCGCGATAACGCAACGGCGCACGCGTTCAGCGTGTGGATCGCCTATCGGTCGGCAGCCGGGGCGTGGATTACCGCGCGCAGCGCGTGCAATGCGTCAACGAGCGCCGACGCGAAAGGCGGATGCGCGGCGATGCCCGCCGCATCGAGCCGGCTTCCGAGGATCGGCAACGCGATCGAGGCGGGCTCGACGATGCGCGCCGACATCACCGACAGCGTTTCCCGCAGCGCCGCGTCCGCATGCGTCGCGCGCGGCGACGCGTTCAATACCGCGACCGGTTTGTACACGACGGCCTCGCATCCCACGACCCAGTCCAGCGCGTTCTTCATCACGCCCGTTACGCCGTGCGCGTATTCCGGGCTGGCGATCAGCACGCCGTCGGCCGCGTTCAGGCGGTCGATCAGGTCGCGCACCGCGGCGGGCGTCGGGTATTCGGCATCGGGATTGAACAACGGGAATTCGCCGAGACGATCGAAGCGGGCGATGCGCATGCCGCGTGGGGCAACGCGTGCGGCTGCATCGAGCAGCGCCGCGTTGTACGACTGCGCGCGCAAGCTGCCGCATAGCGCGACGATGTCGAGGGAGCGCTCGGAATCGGTTCGGGTTTCGTTGGCCATCGCGGAACGGGTGGGTAGGTGGCTCGCGCGGCGGCGGCGCGCGGCTCCGGCGAATTATCGCATCGGTGCGTGAGCCCCATGAGTCACGTGAGCCGTATGAGCGACGGGCCGCGCGTGGCCGACGCTCCGCACGGAATGTCGTTCGTGTTCGCCGCGCCGCACGTTCACGTTCGCATATTCGGCGGCATCGACGCCGGTCATCCCGGTAGCTTGCGCCAGTTCACCGAGGGTCCATCCGTTGCCGAGCAACAACCGCCGCGTATGCAGCGCGCCGTGCACGTCGTCGGCCACGGCTTCGCCGAGATAGCGCAGCGCGCGGCCCTCGACATCGACGAAGCCATGCCGGTAATCGTGCGCGAGCGCGGTCCACAGCCGCGCGGCGCCGACTGACTGGCGTGCGCCGCTGATCAGGCACAGGCCCGCGTCGAGCCCCCATCGATACAGCGTCGTCGCGAGCCCCTTGCGTTGCGCCGAGCCGCGCAGCCGCGTGTGCGGCGCGCGCAGGTAGCGGTCGGCGCGGCGCGGCAGTTCGGGCAGGCGGTTGAACACCGTGTAGCCGGCGAGCTGGCGCGCGGCTGGATCTTCGACGTACAGGAAGTATTCGCCGTCCGCCTCGCGGTGGCGGACGATCAGGCCCGAGCGGCCGAGCGCGATGGCTGGCAGGCCGTGCAGGCGATGGCCCGGCTGGTGGAGACGTTCATACAGGGTGTCGAGTTCGTCGTCGATGTCGTGCTGGGAATGCTGTACGTCGATACGCATGGCAAAAGGCGCCCGTCTCGGGCGCATCGAGAAAGGGATTCATGGCAACGGGGAAACGGAAATGGAAGCGGCCCCCGGGCTCGGCGAAGCGAGCCGGGGCCGCGAATCAGCTGGGGATGTGCTGGAAACCGGCGGCGATCGCGGCGAGGCCCGCGATGCAGAGTGCGAACAGGATCAGGACTTTGTGGATCACGCCTCTTTCCTCATGAATGCGCGGCGCCGGCGGGCGGCATCGCGGAGACGGTGAGCGGCGGGCACGGCCCGCACGGCCGTCGTGCGGGACGACGGTCGGGTGTCCGGCGACGGATCGTACGCGGACGGCCAGCACCATACGCGACGCACTGGGGGCGGGCAATCGGACTGGCGGAGAAAAGCGACGAAAAGCAGAGAATCGCGGTGTTTCGCGACAATTGGCCGCATGAGGGGGCTGTGGACACGCCATGATTCGCCACGAAGTCCGCGGTTGATCGCGTAGCGGTTTCCGGCAGCACCCCCCATTCATGCCGCGAGATCGCATACACTTCACCGCGAACGAACCCCACAAGGATCTGACCATGGGAGCGGGCCCGTCCACGGATCGCTGAGCCGCAACAACGTGCTTCACCCGGTTGTTGCGGCGATCTCCTCTCGTCGATGACTCAGCAGGCAGATTGCCGCCGGATTTCCCTTTTCCGAGCGGATGCTTCGTCATGCCTGATCAAACCCGAACCACGCCCGCATGGGCTTACTCGCTGCCGTCGGCCTTGCTGCTGATGGCCCCTTTCGATCTCCTCGCGTCGCTGGCGATGGACGTGTATCTGCCGGTGGTTCCGGAGATGCCGTCGGCGCTGCACACGTCGCCCGCCATGGTGCAACTGACGCTGAGCGTCTACATGGTCGTCCTCGGCCTGGGCCAGTTGATGTTCGGCCCGCTGTCGGACCGGCTCGGACGTCGACCCGTGCTCCTGGGCGGTGCGCTACTGTTCTCGGTGGCTTCGCTGGCGCTTGCAATGGCGGGCAGCGGCGGCGTGTTCGTCGCATTGCGCCTGCTGCAGGCGCTGGGCGCGTCGGCAGCGCTCGTGGCGACCTTTGCAACGGTGCGCGACGTGTATGCCGACCGTCCGGAAGGCAGCACCCTCTACAGCCAGTTCGGGGCGATCCTCGCGTTCGTCCCGGCGCTCGGGCCGATGCTTGGCGCAGGCATTGCGCACGGTTTCGGATGGCGCGCGATCTTCATGACCCTCGGCGGCGCCGGATGTCTGGCGTTCTACCGCGCGTTGTCGCGTTGGCACGAAACCCGGCAGCAGGCCGGCGGCAAGCCGCGGCAATCCGCCGTATCGATCCTGCGCAGTCCTTCTTTCCTCGTCTATTCGCTCGGTTTCGGCACGTCCATGGGCGCTTTTTTCGTGTTCTTTTCGATTGCGCCGCGTGTGCTGGTCGGACAGGCCGGCTATTCCCGCACCGAATTCAGCGTGGCGTTTGCCACCGTCGCGATCGTGATGATCGGTGCCGCGCGCTTTGCGCGATGGTTCGTGTCGAACTGGGGGGGGCCGGGCTGTTTCGTGCGCGGCGCCGGTGTCATGATGGCCGGCGCAACCGCGCTGGCGGCGTGCACGGCCCTGATGGCGCCGTCATTCGTCTCGTTCGTGATGCCGATGTGGATCGTCGCGATCGGCATCGTGCTGATGTCGTCGGTGACGGCGAACGGCGCGCTTCGGGATTTCGACGACGCGGCGGGGACGGCGGTCGCGTTGTATTACTGCGTGCAGAGCCTGATCGTCGGCGGGGCCGGCACGTTCGTGACGCTGGTGCTGCCCGGCGATACGCCGTGGCCGCTGGCGGCGTTTTGTTTCGTCGCGCCGACGGCATGCGTCCTCGCGCTCGCCGCATTGAAGCGTACGCGCGGATGAACGCGAATGTGCGCGTTCCCGGCCGGGTCGATGCATCGGCAGCCCGGCCGGGAAGCGGCGCGTCACACCGGCTGCCGCCCACCAAACGCCTGCCTGATCCGCGCGAACAACCCGTGCTGCGCGATCCATTCGGCATACGCGCGATAGTCGGGATCGCGCATCAGGTGACGCTCTTCCGTCTTCGCGCGCGTGTAGTAGATCAGGTTGACGGTGACGAGCCCCGCGCAGTGCATCAGCCCGAGTTGCCAGCCGAGCGGCTCGACGAACGGCACCGACACCATCCAGTACGACAGGTTCTTCGTGATGTAGGCCGGATGCTTCGTGAAGCGGTACGGGCCGGACGTGATGATCCCGCGGTTGGTGAGGTTGGAGAACCGCAGCCCGAACGAGATCGTGCACAGCGCGTAGGTCAACAGCAGCAGGATGATCACCGTGCCCCAGATCACGCGCAGCGTCGGCGCCGACAGCAGCCAGTTGTCCCAGAACATCGAGCCTTCGTAGCGGATGTAGTTGTTCGAGATCAGCGACCAGAACGGCTGGTAGCAGATCAGCGCGGCGACCCAGCCGAGCGTCGTCGGCTCGACGGTGCGCACGTGGCTGTCGAGGATGCGGAACGTGCACAGGTAGCCGACGGTGCCGAACATCAGGTCCATCGTGAACGACAGGTCGTACATGAACACGAAGGTCGCGATCGTCATCGGCGCGTGCATCGCGTTCGCGAGCGACGCGCTCAGGTGATCGGCGTCCTTCGACAGATAGACGGTCATCAGCGGCAGGAAGAACGCCTTCACGCCCCAGCCGGCCAGCATCTCGCGCACCGGCTTCCAGCTCGCGGGCTGCTCGCGGCGAAACAGGAAGCGGCCCCACAGCAGGTACGCGTCGTCGGTCTCGCGCTGATGGCGGTCCATCCACGCGAAGTAGAACGGCGCGGCGACGATCACGTACGGCGCGAGCGAGCGCAGCAGCGACCAGAACGGAAGGTAGAACGCGCCGTGGTATTCGGGCAGCAGCCAGTAGATCGCGCCGATGCCCGCGTAGATCGACGTCAGCGCGCCGAGCCGCGTCGCGACGCGCGCGATGCCGAGCGGCCGGACGGCCTGCCGCGACAGCCCCGCGCTCGGGCGCAGGTAGACGCGCGAGATGAAGAGTTCGTGCAGCGCGATCGTGCCGATGATCGCGAGGCTCGCGATGACCGCGCGCGTGGCCGCGTCGAGCGCCGGGTGATCGCGCGTGATCCACAGCGCGAAGAGTCCGGCCGTGATGCCGAGCAGGCCGGCGCGGAACGGCGTGGCGGAACGGGGTGGGCGGTCCGGGGCAGCGACGATGCCGTCGAGCGTGGAGTTCATGATCGGATCCTCGTAGGGATGAGGGCCGGCGCCCCCGCTTGGCGGGTGACGCCGGCCGTCGGCCGGGCTTTGTATGGATGCGCGCCCGGCCATTGGCCTGTCGTTCTGATACGTGATGCGCTACCGCTTACTTCTTGGTGCCGGCGCCCAGCAGACCGCCGAGCAGGTTGGTCACCGGCGACAGCAGGTTGCCGGTGCCGCCCGCGGCGGCGCCGCCCGTGCTGCCGGTCAGGCCGGTCACCACGGAGCCGCTGCCGCCCGGCGTCGTCACGGTGCCTGCTGCGCCGCCGGGGCTGACCGTGCCGGTGGCGCCGGCCGAGCCGGCCGGCGTGCCCAGCGCACCCGTGAGCGTGCCGACCGGGCCGCTCGTCAGCACCCCGCCGAGCGTGCCGGACAGGTTGCCGCCCGGCGTCGTGACGGTGCCGGTGAGGCTCGCGCCGAGCGGCGTCAGCGAGTTGACGAGATTGGTGACCGGCGCCAGCAGGCCGCCGAGGCCTGCGCCACCCGTACCGCTGGTGCCGCCGGTCCCGCTCGTTCCGCCCGTGCCGCTGGTGCCGCTCGAACCGATGCCGCCGAGTGCGCCCGTCACCGTCCCGAGCAGGCCGGTGATCGGTGCGAGCGGGCCGCCGCTGCTGGTGCCGCTGGTGCCGCCCGAACCGCTCGAGCTGCCGCCGCCGAGGCCGCCCGTCAACGTGCCCAGCAGGCCCGTGATCGGCGCGAGCGGATTGCTGCCGCCCGTGCCGCTGCTGGAGCTGCCCGCGTTGTTGTCGTGGACGAGGCCGCCCGTCGACGTCACCGTGTTGCCGAGCTGCGTCACGACGCCGCCGAGGCCCGCGCCGACCGGGTTGTCGGTCGCGCCGCCGACCTTCGTGCCCGCGAGCCCGAGGCCGCTGCCGAGCGTGCTCAGCAGGCCGTTGAGCGGCGTGCCGAGCAGCGTCACGCCGCCGAGCGTCTGCGTGGCGCCCGGCGTCGTGACGCCGCCGGTCAACGTGTTCGTGATCGGGTTGATCACCTTGCCGAGCTGCGTTTCGAGCTGCTGGACCGGCGAGCTGTTCAGTGCCGTGTTCAGCGCCGATGCGGTCGAGTTGACCGCGGTGCCGACCGTGTTGACGAGGCTGCCGACCAGGGTCGTCGCGGGCGCGAGCGGCGACAGCGGACCGGTGCCGAGGCTCGTCACGGCATTGCCGAGGTTGTTGACCGCGCCGCCGGCGCCGGTCAGCAGGCCGGTGGTCGACGTGATCGTCGGCCCGAGCGGGTTCGCCGACACGCCGATCGAACCCAGGCCGGCCGCGATGCCGTTGCCGAGCGATTGCACGCCGTTGCCGAGGCTGCCGACCGCGTTGCCGATGCTGGTGGCCGTCGTCGGGTTCGTGCCGGGAATCTGCACGCCGCCGATCTGACCGCCGCCGTTTACGACCGTCGTACCGAGCGCCGTCACGAGGTTGCCGGATTTCTGGAGGACATTGCCGAGCGGGGTAACGCCGGTGCCGGAGGTGCCGGACGTACCTGAGGTGCCGGAAGTACCTGAGGTGCCGGAAGTGCCCGAGGTACCGGAGGTGCCCGAGGTACCGGAGGTGCCCGAGGTGCCGGACGTGCCGGACGTGCCCGAGGTGCCCGAGGTGCCCGAGGTGCCCGAGGTGCCCGAAGTGCCCGACGTACCGGAAGTGCCCGAGGTACCGGAAGTACCCGAGGTGCCGGAAGTGCCCGAGGTACCGGAGGTGCCCGAAGTACCGGAAGTGCCCGAGGTACCGGAAGTGCCCGACGTACCGGAAGTGCCCGAGGTACCGGAAGTGCCCGAGGTGCCGGAAGTGCCCGAAGTACCGGAGGTGCCTGAGGTACCGGAGGTGCCCGAAGTACCGGAGGTGCCCGAGGTACCGGAAGTACCCGACGTGCCAGAAGTACCCGACGTACCGGAAGTCCCCGACGACCCCGAAGTCCCCGAACTACCTCCGCCCGACGTCCCCGACGAACCGCCGCCCGACGTCCCCGACGTCCCCGAAGTGCCGCTCGTCCCGGACGTGCTCGGCTTGATCGTCGGCGGGGTCGTCGGTCCATCGACCGAGCCGCAGCCGTACAGCGCGAGCAGTGACGAGACGGCCATCGTTACCGTCGTCTTCTTGAAGAGATTCTGCATGTTGGCCTCGACATTGGAAGTGTGTCCAGGCCTTCTCTGCAAATTCCGCGCCATGACAGGTTTCGCGAAACGGTGTCGCGATTTGTTGCGGAAATCGGGAATATCGATGCGATTTAAACGGAGGAATGGCGGTTTCGCGCGACAGGCGCGCGCGGTGCGCGAGCGTCGCGGCTGCGATGTTCCCGTAAGGCGCCGTAACGCGCGACGGGATGTTACGTAGCGTTCGACCGCCCGTTACGCGAGCTGCGCGAACCGAGGCCCGCATTTTTGACGAAACGCGCCGTCCCGCTGAACATGGCGCGACATCCCCCGGCCGCCGGCGGCGCGGCAGCGGCCACGACTTCCAACCACCAGGACACCGACATGAGCGAACAGGACAGGGAATACGGCAAGGCGCGGCGGATCGACGTGATGGGCGAGGCGTTCGTCGAGCGCGCGATGCGCGACCTCGACGGCTTTTCGCGTCCGCTGCAGAACTGGCTGAACGAACATGCGTGGGGCAGCACGTGGCAGCGGGGCGGGATCGACCTGAAGACGCGCAGCCTGTGCACGTGCGCGATGCTGGCGGCGCTCGGCCGCGGCACGGAGCTGAAGGGGCATGTTCGCGGCGCGCTCAACAACGGCGCGAGCCTCGTCGAGATTCGCGAAGTATTGCTGCACAGCGCGCTGTACGCCGGGGCGCCGGCCGCGGTCGAGGCGTTTCGCAGCGCGCGCGAGGTGCTCTCGGATCTCGGGCTGTCGATACCCGACGACGAAGCCTGATTCCGTCGCGGCGCCGGCTGCCCGCCACGGAATCAGGCCCCGCTGCGTTGCCGCGACCTACGCGATGCGCACGGGCTGCGCGGCGACGTCGGCCGGCGCGGCGGCGACTTCGAGCAGCCAGTCGGCCGTCGCTTCGGGAAGCGTGACCGGCAGCATGTGGCCGCCCTCGACGACCTTCAACCGCACGCGCGCCGATTTTTTCGCGAGCGCGTCGCCGTGCTCGCGCCAGTTCAGGATCGGATCGGCGCGGCCGTACAGCACGTCGACCGGCAGCGCGAGTTCCGCATAGCGACGCTCCATCGCGGGCAGGTCGACGGGCGCCGACAGCAGGTCCGTCGCCGTCGCGTAGAACACGTGCGGACGCATCCCGAGCAGGCCGCCGCCCTTGACCGGGAAGTCGCGCGGCACGGCCTCCGGCGCGAACACCTGGCGCACGGCCTTGCGGCCGGTCAGGATCGTCAGCGGGATCGCGAAGGTCCACGACACGAAACGGCGCACGAGCGGCGACGGCAGCATCAGCGGCTTGAACGGCGCGGGCGGCTCGGTCTGCTCGTGCGACAGCGGCGCGATCAGCGCGAGCCGGCTCACGCGGTCCGCATGGTTGAGGCCGACCGCGAGCGCGATCGCGCCGCCGAGCGAGTGGCCGACCAGCACGGGCTTGTCGAGCTGCAACGCGTCGATGAACGCGGCGACCGTGCGGGCCTGCGCGAACACGTTCGCCTGCGAGGCCGCGCCGCGCAGCGAGCGGCCGGCGCCCGGGCGGTCGAGCAGGATCACGCGATGCTGCTGCGCGAGCCGCGTGAGCGGCAGGTACGCGAAATTGCGCCATTGCCCCGCGAGCCCGTGGACGAACACGATCGGCGGGCCGTTGCCGTATTCGACGTAGTGGATACGATCGCCGTCGATGTCGACGAAGCGGCCTTCGGGCGGAAACGCCCGCGTCACGCGACGGGCCACGTAAGCGGAAAACAGCGCGAGCGCGGCGAGCACCGCGACGACGCCGAGCAGCACGTTCTGGATCAGATGGAGCGTAGGAGTCATGTCGGCCTCAGCGGGTTTCGAGTGCGGGTTCGGCAGCCGGTGCGGTAGCGGCCGGGCCGGTTTGGGCGCGGCGTTCGAATTGCATCGCGGAATCGGCGAGCGCGCTGAACTTCAGCGACGCGAGATCGAGCACGTAGTTCTGGTGGAATTTCCACGGCTTGCGATGCCCCTGCTTCGGCAGGATGCCGGCCGCGCGCTGGATGTAGCCCGAGCTCAGGTTGACGGCCGGCACGTCGCCGAGATCGCCCGCGCCGAGCCGCGGCACGCACGTGTCGTACCCGTTCGCGCGCATGTGGTTGAGCAGCCGGCACACGTAGCGCGCGATCAGCTCGGCCTTCAGCGTCCACGACGCATTCGTGTAGCCGAACGACGATGCGAGGTTCGGCACGCCGCTGTACATCATCCCCTTGTACGACACCGTCTCCGGCAAATCGACCGCGCGGCCGTCGACCGTCACGCGCGCGCCGCCGAGCATCTTCACCTTCAGCCCGGTCGCGGTGACGATCACGTCCGCGTCGAGCTGCTGGCCGCTCTTCAGCTGGAGGCCGGTCGGCGTGAAGCGCTCGATTTCGTCGGTGACGATCGATGCGCGGCCCGCGCGGATCGCCTTGAACAGGTCGCCGTTCGGCACGAGGCACACGCGCTGGTCCCACGGCATGTAGCGCGGCGTCAGGTGCTTCGCGACGTCGAAGTCGGGGCCGAGCTGCTTGCTCGCCGCGCGGATGATGAATTTCTTCGTCTGGTCGGGCTTGCGGCGCGACACGTTGTACAGGTACATCGTCAGCAGCACGTTCTTCACGCGCACGAGCCGGTGCGCGAGCCGCGACGGCAGCACGCGGCGCAGCGCGTTCGCGATCTTGTCGCGCGCGGGCAGCGACACGATGTAGGTCGGCGAGCGCTGCAGCATCGTCACGTGCTGCGCGTCGGCCGCCATCGACGGCACGAGCGTGACGGCCGTCGCGCCGCTGCCGATCACGACCACGCGCCGGTTCGCGTACGACAGATCCTTCGGCCAGTGCTGCGGATGCACGAGCTGGCCCTCGAACGTGTCCATGCCGGCCCAGTCGGGCAGGTAGCCGGCGTCGTAGTCGTAGTAGCCGCTGCACATGAACAGGAAGCGGCAGGTGTAGACGAGCGCGTCGGTCGCGCCGTCTCGCGTGCGCTCGATGCGCACCGTCCAGCGCGCGCGGTTCGAATCCCAGTCGGCCGCGACAACCTTCTGGCCGTAGCGGATCGTCTTGTCGATGCCGTAGGCGCGCGCGGTGTCGCGGATGTAGTCGAGGATCGTCTGGCCGTCGGAGATCGCCTTGTCGCTGTGCCACGGGCGGAAGCTGTAGCCGAGCGTGAACATGTCGGAATCCGAACGAACACCCGGATAGCGGAACAGGTCCCAGGTGCCGCCGATCGCGTCGCGCGCCTCGACGATCGCCACGCTCGCATGCGGGCAGCGCTGCTTCAAGTGGTAGGCGGCGCCGATGCCGGACAGGCCGGCGCCGACGATCAGCACGTCGAGGTCGCGGCTGTCGTGGTTATCGCCACTGTCGCGACGGGTGTCGCGGGCGGACGGCGCGTCGCGTCGGTCGGTCGTCGTCGAGGTCATGCGAGATCCTTGGTCGGCGTGGTGGGGCGCGTGGCCGGGGCGTGGGCGCGTTCGAGGTTGCGTGCGCGGGCGCGGCGCACGTGGCGCAGCATCAGCCACTGGTAACCGGCGCCGAGCAGGCGCGCGATCCGATCGAGCCGGCGCGCGTCGGCGCCGACCAGCACGCGGCGCGCATTGCGCTCGACGCCCGCGAGGATCTGCCGCGCGGCCTCGTCGGCCGTCGTCGCGTTGATCAGGCGGTTGGCCTGGCGACGATGCGTCGCTTCGTCCTGGCCCGTCAGCGCGTGGATGCTGGTATCGACGCGGCCCGCGTCGACGATGCTCGTCGCGACGCCGCCCGGATGCACGCAGGTCGCGCTCACCGGCGCGCCGTCGAGTTCGAGTTCCATCCGCAGCGCTTCGGTGAAGCCGCGCACCGCGAACTTGGTCGCGTTGTACGCGCTTTGCGTCGGCATCGCGACGAGCCCGAACAGGCTCGACGTGTTGACGACGTGGCCGTCGCCCGATGCGCGCAGATGCGGCAGGAACGCCTGCGTGCCATGCACGACGCCCCAGAAATTGATGCCGACGATCCATTCGAGATCGGCGAGGCGCGCGGTTTCGGCGCTGGCGGCCAGCGACACGCCCGCATTGTTGAAGATCAGGTTGACCTTGCCGTGCTCGGCGCGAACGAAATCGGCCCACGCGAACACCGCGTCGCGGTCGGCGACGTCGAGCCGCCGCGTGCTCACACGCACGCCGTGCTGCGCGCAGGCGGCCGCCGTGCCGGCTAACCCGGTTTCGCTGACGTCGGCGAGCGCGACCTCGCAGCCGCGCCGCGCAAGCTCGACCGCGAGGCTGCGGCCCATGCCCGAACCGGCGCCCGTGATCGCGGCGACCTTGCCGGAAAACCCCTTCATTCGTCGTCCTCCCGTTCCGCTTGCGCTGCACCGGCGGCGCATCTATTGTGGTGTTGTTCGTCACCACTTTAGTTTTCGGGTGTCCTGATGTCAAATAGCGGAATGGAGAAAGCACTCGAAACGGAAAAAAGGGGCCGGGCGTATGGCGGCGTGGCGCCCGAGGTGCGGGCCGCCGAGCGGCGCGATGCGTTGATCCGTGCGGCGACGCGCGTGTTCGGTACGGTGGGTTTCCGCAAGGCGACCGTGCGGTCGATCTGCCAGGAAGCGAAGCTGAACGATCGCTATTTCTACGCGGCGTTCGACAGCACCGAGGATCTGTTGCGCTGCACTTACCTGCATCACGCGCAGCAGCTGCATGATGCGGTCGCGCAGGCGGTCGCCGCGCGCGGCGGCGAGCTGCGCGAGCGCGTCGACGCGGGGCTCGCCGCATTCTTCGCGTTTCTGCGCGACCCGTGCGCGGCGCGCGTGCTGCTGCTCGAGGTGATGGGCGTGAGCGCGGATACCGACATGACGTACCAGCGCATGCTGATCGACTTCGGCAAGCTGATCATGGCGATCGGCGCGCCGGGCGAGGCCGTCACGCCTGCCGAGCGCACCGAGCAGCGGCTGATCGGGCTCGCGCTGGTGGGCGCGATGACGAACGTCGGCGCGGCGTGGCTGCTGACCGACTATCGCGATCCGGAGGCGCAGATGATCGCGAGTTGCAGGAAGGTGCTGCTGGGGACGTTGGGAACGGGCAGGTAGCGGGCGTCGGAAACTGCGGCTCGGGCATGAATCCGTCGAAACAACTCGGGTATATTTGCACGCATTTGCACGCGCATCCAGCCATGAAAGAGGCGGCGTTTGCGAAAGTATCGCCACTTCACAACGGATAGTCAGTACGTTACCGCGCGCGCGGGCCGATTGCTCGCGTTCGTCGATTCGCTTTGATTACCGTACCAAACGCGGGGAGCAGGTCGGTACAACGACAAACGGATCAAGGGCTCCCTGGGCTATCTCAGCCCATCGAGTACCGTGAAAACCCGGCGACTGGAATAACACGAAAAGCGCTAGACGCGTTACAGAGAACATGCGATCCAAAATTCTTTCAATCGCTTGCCTGGTCGGTATCAGTATCACCGCGCACGCCCAAGTGGCATGTCCGTCAGGCTGGATTCCCTATAGCGCGACGTCTTGTGGCCCGGCCCCGCGCGCGCAGGCGGCGCCCACACAGCAGGCGCCCACGTTCAGCTTGGCGACGACGTGGGGAGCGATCGCGACCGATGGTGTAAAGGGCGTACTCGGCACGGCCATCGGCGGGGAAAGCGAACGCGGAGCCGCGCGCACGGCGATGGCAGATTGCCAGGCCAAGGGCGGGACTACCTGCAAAGTTCAGTTGACCTACTCCAACGGCTGCGGAGCCATGATCGTTGGAAGCAAAGGATTCAGTACGGCCGGTGCTGGCACCAGGGAAGAAGCCATACAGAAAGGCATGGCGATCTGCCAGACGGATGGCGATACCGCGTGCCGTCTCTATTACACCGATTGCAGCCTGCCAAAAAGCGCTCGCTAGCGGGCAGTTGTCGACCCGGAGCTGGCGCTTGGGCATACGCGGGAACCTCGAACATGAAGCACTTCAACACCTGCCTTCTCTGGTTGAGCGTTGCGACGTCGTTTGCATCGTCCGTTTCCGCGAGCGGCCATTTGCCGCCGGTGGATATGCCGCCGCAATCGTTCGCCAGTTTCGACGCATGCGTCGAGCATCTTCGTCAGTTGTACGCGCACGACCTGGTCGGCGCGAAGCAGGGGCCTCAACAGATCGAGGGCGGCGCGACGCGCGAGGCCGTTGTCGATACCAAGGGCGTCGTAACCAACGAACGCGATGAAGCACATTACGATACCGAATTGGGTTGGTCGATTCGCAAGCCCGGCGGTGATGCCGTCGGCAATCGCTGGATGCAGACGAACTACAACTTCGAGCGCTGGAGCTGGACCTGTCGGAGCGCTTCGTTGACCGGCACAATGGAAAGCGGCTTCACGTCACCGTCGGTCGAGCCGTTACGTTAGGGTGGCGCCGTGGTGGATGTGGAATGGTCCCGCTTCATTGCTGCGGTTGTCGTGAGGGATCGATGGTCCCGCGATCCATTGCAATAGGGAGCGGGCTGACGTCATCGACCAGGGAGTGATCGTGAGAGCAAGGTATGTCGACTACGACGGCCGATATTTCGTATACCTGAGTGTGGCAGTTTTTCTGATGATGTCGTTCGGGTCGGTGATGACGGTGGTTGACATATCGAATCTGGTCCGCCGGCCGTCGGATGAACTGACGACGATGGCATTCTATTGGGGCTATCTGTTGCTTCCTGCGGTCTTGCTTTGGGCGATGCATTCAGCCGGGATGCTCGAGAAATCCCGCTTCGCTTTCTCGTTGATCGCTCTAACCCTGCTGTGTGCCTGCTTCGTCTGGAGCGCAGCCCATGAACGGAGCGCGTGGGTCTGGGTCGCGTATTGGCCAGCCTGTGTGGCTTGCCTGTTGCTCGCGATGTTGGCGCATTGGGTGCGGAGGCGAACCAACAAAATCTGATGCGGCGTCTGCTGACGACATCGGCGGAGCGGCTCGCCGTTATCGGCGAATGCACTGCCGTTGAACACCGTAAGCGCGCAATGAACCACGCGGCTTGCTAATTCGACCGTGAGCGCTTTGTCGTAGGCGTTGTCGGCGCTTCCCCTAGCTTCCCCTTCATCGCCTCGATGAACGCCCGCACCTTCGGCGACGGCAGCCGCGTCGACGGATACACCGCGTGAATGCCGGCCGGCGCCGTGCGCCAGCCCGGCAACAGCCGCACGAGCCGCCCGGCCGCGACGTCGTCCGCGGTCGAGAAATCCGTCAGCAGCCCGAAGCCACCGCCCGCGAGCACGATCGCGCGGCACGCGGTCGCGGTGTTCGACACGACCGGCGCGACGCAGCGCACCGACGCGCGGCCGCCGCGTGCGTCGTCGAGTTCGAGCGTATGCGGGCGCGGCAGCGACGACAGCATCACGAACGGCAGCGCGGCAAGCGCATCGGGGTCGCGCGGCAGCCCGTGTCGCGCGACGAACGCCGGGCTCGCGACCAGCCATTTCTCGTAGGTGCCGAGCTGCACCGCGCGATAGTTGGAATCGGCAAGCCGCCCGATGCGGATCGCGACGTCGAGGTTGTCGGCGACGAGATCGACCACGCGGTCGTTCGCGACCAATTCGACGGCGAGCGCCGGATGCCGGTCGCGCAGCGCGACGACGGCCGGCGCGACGACCAGCGCGCCATAGTCGATCGGCACGCTCACGCGCAGCGTGCCGCGCAGCGGCCCGGCGTCGGACGACACCGCGTCGAGCGCGGCTTCGGTCGCGCGCACGATGTCGCGGCATGCGTCGTAGAACACGCGTCCCGCGTCGGTCACGCTCAGCCGCCGCGTCGTGCGCACCAGCAGGTTCGCGCCAACCTCGGATTCGAGGCGCTGCATGTGCGTGCTGACGACCGTCTTCGCGAGGCCGAGCCGCTCGGCGGCGGCCGTCAGCGAGCCGGCGTCGACCACCGCGACGAAGATCGCCAGCCGGTTCAGGTTCACGTCGCGCAGATCGGCCATCGTCGATTGTCCTATAGAAGAGGATAATGTTTCAGTGATTATCCGTCTTCTGGCGACGAACGGCGAGCGTTACGCTGGAGCCGTTCGTCGCCGATCCCCGGCGGCGCGAGATTCCGGAGTGTTTCCATGTCTGCCGCCAGCAAGCCCGCCTCGCCGATCCGCGTCTATTCGTTCCTGCTGTCCGGGCACGCGCACCGCGTCCGGTTGTTCCTGTCGCTGCTCGGGTTGCCGTCGAAGACCATCGACGTCGATCTCGCGGCCGGCGCGCAGCGCGAACCGGCGTTTCTCGCATTGAATCCGCTCGGGCAGGTGCCGGTGATCGACGACGGCGGCACCGTGATCGCCGATTCGAACGCGATCCTGGTGTATCTCGCGAAGCGCTACGGCGACGCGCACTGGCTGCCCGACGACCCGGTAGGCGCGGCTGTCGTGCAGCGCTGGCTGTCGTATGCGGCCGGCCCGATCGCGTCGGGTCCGGCCGCCGCGCGGCTCGTGACCGTGTTCGGCGCGACGCTCGACCCGGAAGCGGCCAAGCGCACAGCCGCGAAGGTGCTCGACGTGATCGATCGCGAGCTGGCCGGCAAGCCGTTCGCGGCCGGCGCGCAGCCGACGATCGCGGACATCGCCGCGTACACGTACATCGCGCACGCACCGGAAGGCGGCGTGTCGCTCGAACCGTATCCGCACGTGCGTGCATGGCTGGCGCGTATCGAGGCGTTGCCGGGCTTCGTCGCGATGCCGACGACGCGCGCCGGCCTGCTCGCCGCTTGACGCTTACTGCCACTGCGCCTGTTCAGGAGAACGTGATGAATGCGCCGACCGCCGTCGTACCGGGCTGGGAACTCGACACCGCGCCGTTTCATGCGGGCGAGCTTGCCGTGCAGCAGCGCGCGGGCGTGACGGACGCGGCGAGCGCGGCCGGCCGGCGCGGGATTCGGCGCTTCATGCCGGACCAGCACCGGACGTTTTTCGCGCAACTGCCGTTCTTCGTGCTCGGCGGCGTCGATGCGCACGGCCAGCCGTGGGCGACGCTGCGGGCCGGGGCGCCGGGTTTCGTCACGTCGCCGGACGCCCGCACGCT
>NZ_BCPO01000163.1:0-18742 GCF_016586105.1 Burkholderia sp. E168m15 | reverse complement strand
TGGCCGGCGCGCGGCAGGCGGGCGCGCCGCTCGGCGGCCTCGGAATCGAATTCGATACGCGGCGGCGCAATCGCGTGAATGGCGTCGTGCGCGCGGTCGACGGCGATGCGCTGACGATCGCGGTCGAGCAGAGCTTCGGCAATTGCGCGAAGTACATCCAGGGTCGCAAGCCGACCTTCGTCGCGCGGGACGTCGAGGCGTCTGTCGCGCCGGACGTGTCGGACGCGCTGAGCGGTGCGGATCGCGCGCTGCTCGCGCAGGCCGACACGTTCTTCGTCGCGAGCGCGAATACGTCGGCGGAGGCGGGCGCGGCGCGCGGCGCGGACGTGTCGCATCGCGGCGGGATGCCGGGCTTCGTGCGCGTCGACGATGCGCGTACGTTGACGACGCCCGATTTCAGCGGCAACCGGTTCTTCAACACGCTCGGCAACCTGCAGCACGATCCGCGCGCGGGGCTGCTGTTCATCGATTTCGACAGCGGCGATGTGCTGTATGTCGCCGCGCGCGCGGAGATCGTGTGGGACGGGCCGGACGTCGCGTCGTTCGACGGCGCGCAGCGCGTCGTGCGGTTTCATGTGCGGGAAGTGCGGCGCGTGCGTGCGGTGCTGCCGTTCCGGTGGTCGGCGGTCGAGCGCGCGCCGCAGTTCGCCGCGATGGCGGCGGCGGCGACGGCGACGGCGTTGGGCAGAGCGGCGGCAACGGCCGGACCCGCGCCGTCCGCGGTCGCGCCGTCACCGGCGCCCGCATGGCGGTCGCTGCGCATCGCGAAGATCGTCGACGAAGCCCGCGCGATCCGGTCGTTTCATTTCGAACCGGCGGATGGCGGTGCATTGCCCGCGTACGAAGCGGGTCAGCATCTGACGCTGCGCATCGCGCTGCCGGGCAGCGACGCGCCCGCGATTCGCAGCTATACGCTGTCCGATGCACCGGGCGGCACGCAGTACCGGATCACCGTGAAGCGTGAAGGGCGCGTATCGGCGTGGCTGCACGATCACGCGCAGGCCGGCATGACGCTCGACGCGCAGATGCCGCGCGGCCGCTTCACGTTCGATCTCGCGAGCCCGCGGCCGGCCGTGCTCGTGTCGGCTGGCATCGGCATCACGCCGATGATCGCGATGCTGCGCCGGGCACTGGCCGACGACACGCCGTCGCGCCGTATCGTGTTCGTGCATGGCGCACGCGAAGCCGCCGATCGGCCGTTCGCGGCCGAACTGGCGCGCCTCGCGGCCGCCGATGCCCGCCTGTCGCTTCACTGGTTCGACAGTCGTCCTCAAGAAAGCACGGTGGCGCAGGCCGGCCGCATCGACATCGGGCAACTGAAGCGGGTGCTGTCGTTCGACGACTACGATTTCTATCTGTGCGGGCCGGCGGCCTTCATGCGCGACCTGTACGACGGGCTGCGCGCGCTGAACGTGCCGGACGAGCGCATCCGTTTCGAGGCGTTCGGGCCGTCGAGCGTCTCGCGCAGTGCGACCCGCGCGGCTGCCGCGCCTGCGGCGGCAAGCGTGCCGGTCGTGTTCCGGCGCACGGGGCGCGACGCCGCATGGACGCCCGCCGACGGCACGCTGCTCGAATTCGCGGAAGGGCAGCGCGTGGCCGTGCCGTCCGAATGCCGCGCCGGTTCGTGCGGCACGTGCGCGACGCGCGTGCTGTCCGGCGCGGTGGAATACGAGCAAACGCCCGATGCGCCGGTCGAGCCCGGCTGCGCGCTGCTGTGCGTCGCGCGGCCCGCGCAAGGCGCGACGCAGCCGCTCGTGCTCGACCGCTGACGCGCGTGCGACATGCCGCCGCAGAGGGCCTGCTGCGCGAAAACCGTGCGCAACTGCTTCTTTTTTCGGATGCCGTCCGGATCGACGATAGCGTCAACCGATTCGATAAAGGAGCCCATCATGAAACTGCTCGGCATGGTCCGCCTGGTCCTGTGGAGTTTCTTCGGCGTGCGCAACAGCAAGGCGCACGCGACCGATCTCGCGAACGCCAACTTCACGCTGCTGCCGTTCGTCGCGATCCTGCTTGCGCTGCTGGTCGGCGCGGTCATTTACGGTGTCGTGCATCTGGTCGTCGATCCGACCGTGACGATGCAGGGGTTCTGAGCGAACGGCTGATGAACCGGTCGCGGGTCGCCATTCTCGCTCCGGTTCAAGGTCGCCCGACCGGCGGAGGATGACGCTGGTATCGGCGGCCGGCACGCACGACGCGCATCGCGACCGAATCGCGGCCGTTGCCGCCGGCGCCGCCGTTATCGCGCCGCTCAAACCGTCTGTCCTCGTTCCCGTTTCCCCCCGTCCTTCGTTCCGCCGGATTCCGCGGCCCTTCGCCGCGCCCGGGGTAAAATGCGCGCCACGCCGCGATGTCGCGCGCCGGGCAGGCCGCCGTTCCGATGAACGGCCGGCGTCAGTGCCCGCCGCCCGCACCGGGGCGTTCGAAGCGTCCCCCGCATGACACGACCGCGCGAGGCAGCCGGCCGGCCGACAGGCACCCGACGAGCCCGTCGGCCGCTGCGTCGGTTTCCGGCGCGTCATCCGAATCCGATGTCCCATCCTGCGTTGTTCCGACCGGTCGGCCGCTTGCACGCCGCAGGTTCCGGTTCGTCTGATGAATATCGTGTCGACGCACGTGTCCGGTGACGGGCGCGGCGGCATTCGCGGGCGCACGCTTTGCAGCTTCGTAACGGGTTTGGGGTTTGGGGTTTGGGGTTTCGGGTTTCGACAGGTCGAGTGGCGAGTTTTCCATCCAGAACAATGACGGTGAATAGAACAACAGCGGCGCCCGCACGGCGGCGGCGCGCGAAGGTCGGGCTCGGTGTCGGTCTCGGCGTCACGCTTTTCGCGGCGCAGGCTGCCGTGGCCCAGGGCGACACGCCCGCGCCGGGCACCGAAGCGGCCGGCAACGCGACGTTGCCCGCGATCACGGTGAGCGGCGAGCGCGGCCAGCCGCTACGCGCGCGCGAAGCGTCGGTGGCCGGGCTCGACGACGCGCCGCTGCGCGACACGCCGGCATCGGTGAACGTGATCACGCGTGCGCTGATCGACGATCAGCAGGCGAAGCGGCTGAGCGACGTCGTGCGCAACGATGCGTCGGTCGTCAACGACTATGCGCCGGTTGGCTATTTCGAAGGCTTCGCGATCCGCGGCTTTCCGGTCGATCTCGCGAGCGCGATTCGGATCGACGGGCTGACGGTGTCCGGCGAGCAGAACGTGCCGCTCGAGAACAAGGAGCGCGTCGAGATCCTGAAAGGGCTCGCGGGCATCGACAGCGGCGTCGTCGCACCGGGCGGCGTGATCAACTTCGTGACCAAGCGTTCCGCGAACGTCGCGAGCGTGACGGGCGGCGTCGACAGCCGCGGCTCGACGTCGGCGGCCATCGATCTCGGCCGCCGCTTCGGCCCCGATCATCAGTTCGGGTTCCGGATCAATGCGGCGAAGGAGAACATGCACTCCTATATCGACGGCACGAACGGGCGGCGCACGTTCGGCTCGATCGCCGCCGACTGGGATATCAGCCCGCGCGCGAGCCTGCAGCTCAATGCCGAATTCCAGCAGTGGATCCAGCGTTCCGCGCCCGGCTACCAGTTGCTCGGCGGCACGGTCGTGCCGTCGGTCAAGACGACGTCGAAGGCGCTCGGCACGCAGCCGTGGGCGAAACCCGTGACGACCGATGCGCTGAACCTGAACGCGCGTTTCGACTACCAGTTCAACGACGACTGGAAGGCGTACGTCGCCGTGGGCCGTAGCCGCACGATGATCGACGACAACAGCGCGTTCGCGTACGGCTGCTCGTATGCGGCGAGCTGCGCGGCCGGCGCGACGTCGCCGTTCTTCTTCGGCGCGAACGGCGACTACGACGTGTACGACTTCCGCAGCCCCGGCGAATACCGACGCAACGACGATCTGCGCGCGGTCACGACCGGCAAGTTCGCGACGGGGCCACTGCGGCACGAGCTGACGCTCGGCGTGAGCGTGCAGCGCCGCGTCGTGCACATGGCCGACGCCGTGTACGACTACGTGGGCAGCGAGAATATCTACGGGCCCGACCTGACCTTTCCGCCGTCGCCGAATTCACCGGGGCCGTCGTATCCGCGCCTCGACGCGTGGCAGTACGGCGTGTTCGGGCTCGACCGCATCAGTATCGGCGAACACTGGCAAGTGCTCGCGGGCGGCAAGGAAGTGCTGCTGCGCCAGCGCAGCTGGAGCAGCCTCGACGGCGAGACGACGCATACCGACCGCTCGGTGTTCCTGCCGCAGGTCGCGCTCGTCTACAAGCCGGTGAACGTCCTGTCGCTGTATGCGTCGTACAGCAAGGCGCTGTCGCTCGGCGACCAGGCGCCCGTGCGCGCGACCAACGCATATGCGTTCCTGCCGCCCGTCGAATCGCACCAGATCGAAGTCGGCGCGAAATACGACTGGCTCGATCGGCTGAGCCTCACGGCCGCCGTGTTCTCGATCAGCAAGCCGTTCCAGTTCGCTGACCCGGATGCGTCGGGCACGAGCTACACGTTCGTGCAGCGCGGCACTCAGCGGCACCAGGGGATCGAACTCGGCGCGGCCGGGCGTGTGACCGAGCGGCTGGGCCTGACGGCCAGCGTCGCGGCGATTCGCGCCCGCGCGGTCGATTCGGGGTCGCCGGCCTACGAAGGGCACCAGATCATCAACGTGCCCGCGCTGCGCGCGTCGCTGTATGCGGACTACGCGGTGCCGGGCGTCGCGGGCCTGAACGTGCTCGGCGGCGTGGAATACAGCGCGGCGCGCAACGCGAACGAGGAGGGCACCGCGCGCGTGCCGTCGTGGTTCGTGTTCAATCTGGGCGCGCGTTATACGACCAAGATCGGCGGTCATCGCACGGTGTTGCGCGTGTCGGTGGACAATCTGTTCAACAAGTTCTACTGGCGCGACGCAGGCGAGCAGCAGGGCGATGCGTACCTGTTCCCCGGTGCGCCGCGCACCGCGCGTGTATCGTTGACCTATGATTTCTGACCGACCGGGTTCGGCCGCGTGACGCGCGGCCGCGGCAGCTCATCAGGAGAGCACAGACGATGTCCCCACTCGAAATCGCCGGCGTGATCGTCAGCGCGCTCGCAATTTGGTTGACGGCGAAACGGCGCATGCTGTGCTGGCCGGTCGGCCTCGCGTCGGTCGCGCTGTACGGCTGGATCTTCTTCGACGCGAAGCTGTACTCGGACATGCTGCTGCAGGGCGCCTTCGCGGTGCTCCAGGTGTACGGCTGGCAGCGCTGGCTCGCGCAGCGCGCGAGCGAGGCCGACGGTAGTGCCGACGGCGGGGCTGCGCCAGCCGGCGACGTCGCGCCCGTGACCGGCGTGCGGCCGCTCAGGATGCTGCCCGACCTGATCGCGGCGGTCATCGGCAGTGCGCTGCTCGGCGGGATGATGGCGCGCTGGACCGATGCGGCGCTGCCGTTCGTCGACGCGTCGCTGACCGCGTTCAGCCTCGTCGCCCAATACTGGACCGCGCGGCGCTACATCGCGTCGTGGGGGCTGTGGATCGTCGTGAACGTCGTGTACGTCGGGATGTTCGTGTTCAAGGAACTGTATCTGACGGCCGGGCTCTATGCGCTATTCATCGGGCTGGCCGTCGTCGGCTGGCGCGACTGGAGCCGCACGGCCGCCGCATTGCGCGCGGCCGCGGGCGGCCCGCTCGCATCGGGCGGCGGCGCGCGCTGATCCGCGCACGGATTCAACCACGGAGCAACGTCGTTCATGTCATTCCCCCTCGAGCCGGACGGCCCTCTGTCGCGCGACGTCGCCCCGCCGCAATTCGGCGTGGACGGCGAGCAGGCCGAACGCGACTGGCCGCTGATCACGCACGACGAAGTGGCAGCCGTGCTCGCGCGGATCGACGGCGCGGGCGAGCCGGTGCGGCTGACGTGGCACAGCCCGCGGCAGTTCGCGGCAGCGGTACTGGTGCGGATGGCGGACGGGCGCGGGTTGTTCGTCAAGCGTCATCACGCGAGCCTGCGCGATGTCGCGGGGCTGGAGGAAGAGCATCGCTTCATCGCGCATTTGCGTGAGCGCGGCGTGCCGGTGGTGGACGTGCTGGCCGATCGCAACGGTGCGACCGCGTTTGCGTCCGGCGAGTGGACTTACGAGGTGCACGTGCTGGCGCCCGGCGTCGATCCGTATCGCGGTGTGATGTCGTGGCAGCCGTTCACGCATCCGTCGCATGCGTATGCGGCTGGCCGCGCGCTGGCCGAACTGCATCGCGCGTCGGCCGGCTACGATGCGCCCGCGCGCCCCGTGCGCACGCTGCTGTCGAGTTTCCGGGTGCTGTCGTCCACCGATCTGGCGGGCGCGCTCGAACGCTGGGTCGACGCGCAGCCGCTGCTGGTGCGCGCGCTCGGCTCGCGCGACTGGCGCGGCGACGTGGCCGACGCGATCGGCCCGTATCACGCGCGCCTCGTGCCGCTGTTGCCTGCGTTAGCGCCGCTGTGGACGCACGGCGACTGGCACGCGTCGAACCTGCTGTGGACCGATGCGGGGCCCGGCGCGCAGGTGCGCACCGTGCTCGATTTCGGCTTGTCGGACCGCACCTGCGCGGTGATGGATCTCGCGCTCGCGATCGAGCGCAATACCGTCGACTGGATGGCGCCGGCCGATGCACGGCGCGTGGAATACGACCAGATCGACGCGCTGCTCGACGGCTACGAATCGCTCGAACCGTTGAGCGACGACGCGTATGCGGCGCTGGTCGCGCTTTTGCCGATCGTGCATACGGAGTTCGCGCTGTCGGAAGTCGCGTATTTCGGCTGCATCATCGATGCGCCGGCGATCGTCGACATCGCGTACGACGGTTACCTGATCGGGCATGCGCGGTGGTTCGGCGAACGCGACGGGCGGCAGTTGCTCGATTGGCTCGAGCAGCGGCGGCGCGAGAAGCAACGCATCACCTGATTCACGTGCGGGGCCGTACGGCCTGCGCGTGTCAAATCTCCGAACCTCTGCATTCTTTCGTGCGGCCATCGCGCCGCGCGCTCACTGAATCTTCCTGATCGTCGAAAGGGGATGCCGTCCCCACAGGGCACCGCACGTCTGCGTACGGCTACGCCCAACATGACGGAAATATCATCTTCGCCTCATGTTCGCACTGCGGCCGGTCCGTAGCATCGGTCGCGAACCGTTACCGCAGAACCGAACATGCTCAAGCTCAACCTCAACCTCGTCGCGGCCATCGTCTTCGTGATGGTCGCGACGGCTCATGCGCAGCCATTGCTGACGCCGGGCCCGGGCGCCGCTGCCGCCAGCAGCGCGACGCCGATCGGCGCTCCCCCATCCGATACGCTCCCCGCGTCGTCATTGACGCTCTCCGATGCGCTCGCGGTCGCGGCGCGGAACAATCCGGCGCTGCGCGGCGCACGCGCGGATGTCGATGCGTCGGCCGGCGCGCTGATGCAGGCCGGCGCGCGGCCCAATCCTGAGGTGTCGTTCCTGCAGGAGGGCTTCAGCCGCGCCGAACGCACGTCGACCGCATTGATCAACCAGACCATCGAACTGGGCGGCAAGCGCCGCGCGCGGCTCGACGTGGCGTCGTACGGCCGCGAGGCGGCCAACGCGTCGCTCGACGAGCAGGGCGCGGCCGTGCGTGCCGACGTGATCGCCGCGTTCTACGGGCTGCTCGCCGCGCAGCGCCAGCTTCAGGTGACCGAGGAATCGGCCGCGATCGCGGCGCGCTCGGCGGATCTCGCGGGGCGTCGCGCGCAGGCCGGCAAGGTGTCGCCGGTCGAGGCGACCAAGGCGCAGGTGGCGGCGGCCGGCGTGCAGATCGAAGTCGTGACCGCGCGTGGCCGTGTCGAGGTCGCGCGCGAAAAGCTGAACGCGGTGATGGGCGAAGCGCGCGATGACCGCCTCGCGGTGCGCGGCGACCTGGAAACCGTGCCGCCGGTCGAGCCGCTGTCCGCGCTGACCGTGCAACTCGACGACGCGCCGCTCGCGCGGGTCGCGCGTGCCGAGATGCTGCGCTCGAACGCAGCCGTGTCGCTGGAGCGCGCGCGGCGCATTCCGGACGTGACGGTCAGTGCAGGCTTCAAGCGCGTGACCACGGGCGGCGTGCCCGAGAACCAGGCCGTGGTCGGCGTATCGATCCCGATTCCGCTGTTCAACACGAACAAGGGTGCGCTGCTCGAGGCGACGCACAAGGCCGAGCGCGCAAACGCCGATCTCGATCGCGAGCGCACGCGCCTGCGGCTGGAACTGACGCAGGCATACGCGAATTTCGAGGCCGCGGAGCAGGAAGCGCAGCGGCTGAAGGTCGACATCCTGCCGGCCGCGCGTCTCGCGCTCGATGCGATGTCGCGCGGCTACGAACTCGGGAAGTTCAGCTTCCTCGATGTGCTCGACGCGCAGCGCACGCTGTTCCAGGGGCAATCGCAATACGTGCGTGCGCTCGCCGGCGCCCATGCGGCCCGCGCCGATATCGGCCGGCTCGTCGGCACGCCGCTCGCGGCCGTCGCGCAATGAGCGCTCCTCTTACCTGAAGGATCATCATGTCACGCAGCAGAATCTTCGTTATTGCGGCGGCCGTGCTCGGCGGCGCAGGGATCGTGATCGGCGCGCTCGCCGTCACGCGGGGCGGCAGCAGCGCATCGGCGCCGCCGGCCGCCGATGCCGCGCAGCCGGCCGAGGGCGCCGGTGCGCGCGGCGGTGTCGTGCTGAAGCGCGGCAAGCTGTCCGTCGAGATCGTGATGACGGAAAAGCCGGGCGACGCGCGGCTCGTCGTCTATCCGTTCGTCGACGGCAAGCCGGTGGACAAGGGCGTGACCGTGTCCGGCACGCTGGTGCGGTACGACCGCACGCACGAGCCGTTGCGATTCGACGCGGCCGGCCAGAAGTTCGTGTCCGCGCAGCCGATCGCGAAGCCGCACGTGTTCGATGCGACGATCGACGTAAAGGCCGGCAACGACGCCGCGTCGTTCCCGTTCGCGCGCGCCGACGGCGCGATCGCGCTGACCGACGCGCAACTGGCGACGTCGAAGATCGCGCTCGCGAAAGCCGGCCCCGCACAGATCGCGACGCCGTTCCAGCTTCCCGGCGAAATCAAGTTCAACGAGGATCGCACCGCGCACGTGGTGCCGCGCGTGGCCGGCATCGTCGAGCAGGTGTCGGTATCGCTCGGCCAGAACGTCGCGAAAGGGCAGGTGCTCGCCGTGATCGCGAGCACCGATCTGGCCGACCGCCGCAGCGAGCTGCTGACGGCCGAGCGCCGGCTGTCGGGTGCGCGCGCAACCTACGAACGCGAACGCACGCTGTGGAAGGAGCGCATTTCGGCCGAGCAGGATTACCAGCAGGCGCAGGTGCAGTTGCGCGAGGCCGAGATCGCCGTGCAGAACGCGCGGCAGAAGCTCGCCGCGCTGAATGCGCCGGTCGGCGCGGGCGCGCTGAACCGTTATGAACTGCGCGCGCCGTTCGCGGGCACGATCGTCGAGAAGCATGCGACGCCCGGCGAGGCGATTGCCGCCGACGCGAGCATGTTCGTGATCTCCGACCTGTCGACCGTGTGGGCCGAGATGGCGGTGCCCGCGCAGCGGCTCAACGACGTGCGCGTCGGTCGCGATGCCACGGTGAGCGCGACCGCGTTCGAATCGCGTTCGAGCGGCCCGATCGCGTACGTGGGGTCGCTGCTCGGCGAGCAGACGCGCACCGCGCCGGCGCGCGTCGTGCTGCCGAACCCGGATCGCGTGTGGCGCCCGGGAATGTTCGTGAACGTGTCGGTCGACGCGGGCAGGCAGGCCGTGCCGCTCGCGGTCGCGAGCGACGCGTTGCAGGACGTCGACGGTGCGCCGTCGGTGTTCGTGCGCTCGCCGAAGGGCTTCGTCGCGCAGGCGGTCGAAACCGGGCGGCGCGACGAACGCGCGACCGAGGTGCTGAAGGGGCTCAAGCCCGGCCAGGAATACGCGGTGTCGAACAGTTTCGTGCTGAAGGCGGAGCTCGGCAAGGGGAGCGCGGAACATGAATGAGCAGCAATACGCGTGCGCCGTGGCGCGACTGGCGGCCCGCTATGCGGCCTGCTTTCCGGTCGGCCGGGTGACCGGCCGCGCAGCCCGTCCGGTGCGGCCGACCGTGCCCCGTTTCAAGGAATCCCGACATGTTTGAGCGCCTGATCCGCTTTGCGATTGCGCATCGCTGGCTGGTGATGCTGGCGATCGCGGCCGTGGCCGCGCTCGGCGTGTTCAGCTACCAGCGGCTGCCGATCGACGCGGTGCCCGACATCACGAACGTGCAGGTGCAGATCAACACGTCCGCGCCCGGCTACTCGCCGCTCGAGGCCGAGCAGCGCATCACCTATCCGGTCGAGACCGTGATGGCCGGGCTGCCGGGGCTGGAGCAGACGCGCTCGATCTCGCGCTACGGGCTGTCGCAGGTCACCGTGATCTTCAAGGACGGCACCGACATCTACTTCGCGCGGCAGCTCGTCAACGAGCGCATCCAGGAAGCGAAGGACAAGCTGCCGCCCGGCATCGCGCCCGCGATGGGGCCGACGTCGACCGGCCTCGGCGAGATCTACCTGTGGACCGTCGAGGCCGACGCCAACGCGCGCAAGCCCGACGGCACGCGCTATACGGCGGCCGACCTGCGCGAGCTGCAGGACTGGGTCGTGCGGCCGCAACTGCGCAACGTGCGCGGCGTGACCGAGGTCAACTCGATCGGCGGCTACGTGAAGGAATACCGCGTCGCGCCGAATCCGGCGAAGCTGATGTCGTACGGGCTGACGCTTGCCGACGTCGTGCGCGCGCTGGAGCGCAACAACGACAACGTCGGCGCCGGCTACATCGAAAAGCGCGGCGAGCAGTATCTGGTGCGCGTGCCGGGCCAGGCGCGCACCGTCGACGACATCGCGAACATCGTGCTGACCAACGTGGGCGGCGTGCCGGTGCGGATGAAGGACGTCGGCGTGGTCGACATCGGCCGCGAACTGCGCACCGGCGCCGCGACGTCGAACGGCGAGGAAGTCGTGCTCGGCACGGTCTTCATGCTGATGGGCGAGAACAGCCGGACGGTGTCGAAGGCCGTCGCCGCGAAGATGGAGGACGTGAACCGCACGCTGCCGGCCGGCGTGAAGGCGATTCCGGTGTACGACCGCACGGTGCTGGTCGAGAAGGCCGTCGCCACCGTGAAGAAGAACCTGCTCGAAGGCGCGGTGCTCGTGATCGCCGTGCTGTTCCTGTTTCTCGGCAACATCCGCGCGGCGCTGATCACCGCGCTCGTGATCCCGCTGTCGATGCTGATGACCTTCACCGGCATGGTCAACGCGAAGGTGAGCGCGAACCTGATGAGCCTCGGCGCGCTCGACTTCGGGATCATCGTCGACGGCGCGGTGGTGATCGTCGAGAACTGCGTGCGGCGGCTCGCGCATGCGCAGTCGGCAGCCGGCCGGCCGCTCACGCGCGACGAGCGCTTTGCCGAAGTGTTCGGCGCATCGCAGGAGGCGCGCCGAGCGCTGATCTTCGGGCAACTGATCATCATGGTCGTGTACCTGCCGATCTTTGCGCTGACCGGCGTCGAAGGCAAGATGTTCCACCCGATGGCGATCACCGTCGTAATGGCGCTCGCCGCCGCGATGGTGCTGACCGTCACGTTCATTCCGGCGGCCGTCGCGTTGTTCATCGGCGAGCGGGTCGAGGAGAAGGAGAACCGGTTGATGGGCTGGGCGCGGCGAGCGTACGAACCGGTGCTCGCCGCGTTCATGACGCGTCCGGCGCGCGTGATGATCGGGGCGGGCGCGATCGTGCTGGTCACGCTAGGGCTCGCGACGCGGCTCGGCAGCGAGTTCATTCCGAGCCTCAACGAGGGCGATCTTGCCGTGTCCGCGCTGCGGATTCCCGGCACGAGCCTGTCGCAGTCGGTCGAGATGCAGAAGTCGATCGAGAAGACGCTGAAGGCGCGCTTCCCCGAGATCGAGCGCGTGTTCGCGCGCACCGGGACGGCCGAGATCGCGGCCGACCCGATGCCGCCGAACCTGTCGGACGGCTACATCATGCTGAAGCCGGCCGACACGTGGCCCGACCCGAAGAAGCCGCGCGACCAGCTCGTGCGGGAGATCGAGGAAGCGCTCGCCGAGCTGCCGGGCAACGCGTACGAGTTCTCGCAGCCGATCCAGCTGCGCTTCAACGAACTGATCTCGGGCGTGCGCAGCGACGTCGCCGTGAAGATCTTCGGCGACGACATGGCCGTGCTGAACCAGACCGGCGAGCAGATCGCGGCCGCGTTGCAGAAGGTGCCGGGCGCGTCGGAGGTGAAGGTCGAGCAGACCACGGGCCTGCCGGTGCTGACCGTCAACCTCGACCGCGACAAGCTCGCGCGCTACGGCGTGAGCGTCGCCGATCTCCAGGATTCGGTGGCCGCGGCCGTCGGCGGGCAGAAGGCCGGCACGCTGTTCCAGGGCGACCGCCGCTTCGACATTGTCGTGCGGCTGCCCGACGAACTGCGCTCCGACATCGAGGCGATCAAGCGGCTGCCGATCGCGCTGCCCGCGCCGGCCGCCGGCGCCAGCGCGCCGCTCGCGGCGGCGCCGTACGTGCCGCTCGCGGAGCTCGCGACGATCGACGTGGCCCCCGGCCCGAACCAGATCAGCCGCGAGGACGGCAAGCGGCGGGTGGTCGTCAGCGCGAACGTGCGCGGCCGCGACGTCGGTTCGTTCGTCGCCGATGCGCGCGAGCAGTTGCAGCAGGACGTGCGCGTGCCGGCCGGGTACTGGGTGTCGTGGGGCGGGCAGTTCGAGCAGTTGCAAAGCGCGAGCGAGCGCCTGAAGCTCGTCGTGCCGCTCGCGCTGTTCATGGTGTTCGTGCTGCTGTTCGTGATGTTCAACAACGTGAAGGACGGGCTGCTGGTGTTTACCGGCATTCCGTTCGCGCTGAGCGGCGGCGTCGTGTCGCTGTGGCTGCGCGGGATTCCGCTGTCGATCACGGCGGCGGTCGGCTTCATCGCGCTGTCCGGCGTGGCCGTGCTCAATGGTCTCGTGATGATCTCGTTCATCCGTAACCTGCGCGACGAAGGCATGCCGCTCGATGCCGCGGTGCACGACGGCGCGCTCACGCGGCTGCGGCCCGTGCTGATGACCGCGCTGGTCGCGTCGCTCGGCTTCCTGCCGATGGCGTTCGCGACCGGCACCGGCGCCGAGGTGCAGCGCCCGCTCGCGACGGTCGTGATCGGCGGTATCCTGTCGTCCACGGCGCTGACGCTGCTGGTGCTGCCGGTGCTGTACCGGGTCAGCCATGCGGTGTCGTGGCGCGCGGCGTTGCGCGGCGGCTTCGGCGCGGGCGTGCTGCGCCGACTGGGTTTTTTCAAGGGTAATGCGTGATGCGAATTCTGATTGTCGAGGATGAACCGAAAACGGGCGCGTATCTGCGCAAGGGTCTGACCGAGGCCGGCTACGTTGTCGACTGGGTCGAGGACGGCATCACGGGCCAGCACCAGGCAGAAACGGAGGAGTACGACCTGCTCGTGCTCGACGTGATGCTGCCCGGGCAGGACGGCTGGACGCTGCTGCAGAACCTGCGGCGCAGCAAATCGACGCCCGTGCTGTTCCTCACTGCCCGTGACGACGTCGGCGATCGCGTGAAGGGGCTCGAACTCGGCGCGGACGACTATCTCGCGAAGCCGTTCGACTTCGTCGAGCTGACCGCGCGCATCAAGTCGATTCTGCGGCGCGGCCAGCCGCGCGATTCGAACACGCTGCGCGTGGCCGATCTCGAACTTGACCTGACCCGCCGCAAGGCCACGCGGCAGGGCGACACGATCCTGCTGACCGCGAAGGAGTTCGCGCTGCTGTGGCTGCTGATGCGTCGCGAAGGGGAGATCCTGCCGCGCGCGACGATCGCGTCGCAGGTGTGGGACATGAACTTCAACAGCGACACGAACGTCGTCGATTCGGCGATCCGCCGGCTGCGCTCGAAGATCGACGACGCGTACGAACCGAAGCTGATCCATACGGTGCGCGGCATGGGCTACGTGCTCGAAGCGCGCGGCGGCGCGGCCGCATGATCGCGCGCCTGCTGCCGCGGACGCTGCGCGGCCGGCTGACCGCGCTGATTATCCTGTCGACGTCGGTGATCCTCGCGTCGAGCGGCGTCGCATTGTACGAAGCGCTGAGCAACCGTGTCGAAACGACGGCAGCCGAGCAGATGGCCGGTATTTCCGCCGCATTGGGGGCGCACCTGGCCGAGGCGCGCACGACGGCCGACGTCGCGCGCAACACCGATATCTGGATCGACCAGTTGCACGGTCATCCGAACATGGATCTCGCGATCTTCGATGCCGCCGGTACGCGCCTCGTCGGCACGCCCGGCTTCCGTCCGTACGCGCCGCTGATGTTGACGAACGCCGGGCGCGTGCCGGTCGGCATCGCCCCGCCCGGCGCAAGACACCAGTATCTGCTGACGACCGTGCCGCTCGCCGGCGCGGGTGCGCCGGTGGTGCGCGTCGCCGTGCAGTACGATCGCAGCGCCGACGTGCTGCTGCTGCGCACGCATGCCTATACGATCGTCGTGATCGAGGTGTTCGGCGTGGTGCTTGCGGCCGCGATCGCATACGGCATCGCCGCGCTCGGGCTGAGCCCGCTGCGGCGGTTCGCGGCGCGCGCGGAGCAGATGTCGTCGAGCCGGCTCGCGCATCCGCTGCCGGAACTCGATACGTCCGGCGAGCTGAAGGAGCTCGAGCATGCGTTCAACGGCATGCTCGCGCGGCTGAACGAATCGTTCACGCGCCTGAGCCAGTTCTCGTCGAATCTCGCGCACGACATGCGCACGCCGCTAACGAACCTGCAGGCGGCCGCGCAAGTCGTGCTGTCGCAACCGCGCAGCGCGGACGAATACCGGAGCGTGATCGAGTCGAGCATCGACGAATACCAGCGGCTGTCGCGGATGATCGAGGACATGCTGTTTCTCGCGCGTTCGGAACAGGCCGGCACGTCGATCGGGGTGCGGCGCCTAAATGCGGCGGAGGAGGCGGAGCGGGTGGCCGGCTACTACGAGCCGCTGGCGGAAGACGAAGGCGTGACCGTGAAGGTCGACGGCCACGCATGGGTCGATGCGGACCTGACGCTGTATCAGCGCGCGTTGAGCAACCTGCTGTCGAATGCGTTAACTTATGCGCCGCGCGGCAGCGTCGTGACGATCGATTGCGTCGAGCAGGGCGGTGCGACGACGATCGCCGTGTCCGACACGGGGCCCGGCATTGCCGCCGAGCATGTCGGGCGGATTTTCGAGCGCTTTTATCGCGTCGATCCGTCGCGGCACAATTCGGCGTCGGGCACGGGGCTCGGCCTCGCGATCGTCCGGTCGATCATGGACAATCACGGCGGCGAATGCGGCGTCGACAGCGAGCCGGGCCGCCGCACGACTTTCTGGCTGCGCTTTCCGCGACGGCCGGCCGAACCGGGACGGCCGGCCGCCATCGGCACCTGACAGCGCGGGCGGGAACGCCCGCGCGTTCGCCGCGAGGCGGCCGCGCGCGGTGCGCGGCCCGCGGCCATGTGGCCCGCCATCATTGCTTCGCGGTCAGGTTGTCGTGGTTGTCGGTCTGCGGCTTCTTCTCGCCGCCATGCACCGAAATCCCGTGAAGCTCCTTGTTGCGCGCGACGATCTCGCCGGTCGGCGGGTACTGCGTCTTGCTGATCGGCACGACGCCGTCGTGCTGCGCCTGCTTCAGTTCGTTGACCACCTGCGTGCGGGACTTGCCCTGCGTTTGCGTTTGGGCGAACGCGGCCTGCGTGGCCATGCCGAGCGACAGCGTGGCGGTGACGAACAGTGCTGCGAATTTTGCCGTTTTCATCGAGTGCTCTCCTTGATCAGGGCCGCCGGGTGGCGAACCATGGACCCAGTATGCGAAAGCAGCCGTGCGTGATCGTGATCGCGAGATGAAAAATGCGTCAGATTGCGGGGGGCAAGAAGGCGTCATGCGGACTCGGTCGACATGACGCAACCGTCATGTTCGCGTCATGGATGCGATGAGCGGGGAGCGGAACATGAAGCCTGCCGTTGGCCGATGCGCCGGCGGCATTCGTGCCGATCGCGATAGCCGCATCGATCGCGGGCGGCGCCGTTCAGACCTTCATTCCGGACCGAAAATTGCCTCGTCCCGCCATTCGCCTCGCCTTGATCGCAGTCCTGATTGCCCCACTGTTCGCGGGCTGCGCATCGACACGTTCCGACACCACGGCCACTTACGGCGCCGCGCGCAAGCCCGTGCCGGCCGACCTGGCGCCGGGCGAGCAAATCGACTATGCCGGGCATCGCTGCGGCAATCCGAACCTGTACGTGAAAACGCATCCGTGCGTGTACCCGCTGCGCGATTCCGCGCCGTGAGCGTCGGACACGCATAAAAAACGGCCCGGCACTCGAAGAGCCCGGGCCTAACGCGTGATCGTGCCGTGCGGCAGCGACCCGCTGCGTGGACGGGAACGGGCAGGGCCCGATACCGTGCCGATCGTAGCGACGCGACGCATCGCGAACCTGATCGGAACATGACATTTTCGTCACGCAGCGCGCAGGGTCGGCTGCCTCGCTCAGAAGCGGTGGCGCAAACCGAGATTGAGGATGCCCTGCGTGCGCGTGCCGCCGTAGCCGTACGAGCCGATCGACGCCTGCGCCGCCTGCGTGCCGCCGTCGAGCGTGCGCTGTTCGCCGTTCGCGCGTTGCCACGCGCCGACCGCATAGAGATCGGTGCGCTTGGACAGCACGTAGTCGGCGCCGGCGGACACCTGATGGTAGGTCGCGCTCGTATCGCCGCGGGCCTTCGTGTAGCTGTAGCCGACGCCGACGAGCAGGCTCGCGGTTGCCTGATAGTTGAAGAACCCGCGCGCGGTGTCGTATTTCTGCGTGCTGCGAAAGGCCGTCATCGCATCGGCCTTGTACTGCGCATTGCTGTAATCGATACCGATCGTGAACGGCGCGAAGGTGTAGCGCAACGCGCCGCGTGCGATGCCGATCGACTTCGCCGAGAGGTAGCCGCCGTTGACCAGCGACCCGTCGAACGTGCCGTCCGACGTGCCGTTCCAGCCGGTCCGGACGCCGTTCGCGAGCGAGGCGCGGTTGGCCGCATAGTAGTAGCCGCCCGCCGCGTCGAACGGGCCATGGTTGTACGACAGGCCGGCCGACCAGGTTTGGCCGGCGCCGCTCTTGCCGGCCACGCCGCCGAGCGCGTACATGCCGACGAACTGGAAGCCGCCGACCACGGGTGACGTGTACTTCACCGCGTTGTCGGTGCGCGACGACGTGTCGTAGTTGTCGACGTCGCCGGGCGTCGCGTACACGCTGCCGAAGTAGAAATCGCCGGTGATCGGCCACGCGACATCGGCGAGCGCGTCGTACTGGCGGCCGAGCGTGAGTGTTCCCCAGCGAGCGCTTTCCAGCCCGACGAACGCCTGCCGGCCGAACATCCGGTTGCCTTGCCCGAGCGCGCCGGTGTTCGGGTTGAAGCCGTTTTCCAGCGTGAAGATCGCTTTCAGCCCGCCGCCGAGATCTTCCGCGCCTTTCACGCCGAAGCGGTTGCCGAGCAGGTTGCCGTTGCCGAGGCCGACGAGGTTCCTGCCTTGTGCATCGGCATTCCACACAACCGTCAGCGATGTATCGAACAGGCCGTACAGCGTGACTTCCGTTGCATGAGCCGCGTGCGCGGCCGTCAGCAGCGCCCCTGACATCATGACGATTCGAACTGGAGTTTTCATGGTGTGTCCCTGAAGTTCAAGATGAACGTTTCGTGCATCGTTCGATGCAGGCGCCGCGCGTGGCAGCGACGGGCCGGCATATCGCGATTGCGCTGGCGATTCTGGAAAGCGTTCGGATCGTGGAGGTGAGGGACAAATGAGAAAAATGTCATCGCGGTGTCATGCGTGCGGAAACATGCGGTGATTTTCATTCGTACTGCGATGTACAAGAGGCGTGGACGGTGACGAAAACGTCATGAAGCGGTCACGCATCCGCACCGCCGCGGGATCAAAGTGAAGGCTCCTGTCACGGAATTCCAGTAAGGAGCCCACCCCATGAACATTCCGCGTCCGCTGATCGCCATTGCCGCCGCCGCGCTGTCGATTGCCGCCTTCTCGCAGGCTGTGGCCGCGCAGCCGAAGAGCCGCCAGGAAGTGATTCAGGAACTCGTGCGTGCGCGCCACGACGGCGTGATCCCGAGCCCGAATCACGACTATCCGGCGAGCCCGGCCGCCGTCGCGCGCAATCAGGAGATTCATCGCTCGACCGTTCATCGCGGCGAGAAGACGCCGATGGTCGATGCGCACGACAACCGCTTCGCGGTGCTTTGATCGTTCACTTGCGGCGGCCGGCATGACGCCCGCCGGTTGCCTTTACGGAAAGGAGAGCGCGATGCGCCATGTCGCGAAAGGAATCGTACTGGCGGTGTGTCTGATGTCGACGGCCGCGATGGCGGCCGGCTGGCCGGAACGTGCGCTGTCGCACGCGCCGGCGCACGACGTCGGCCGCCGCGCGAACGAGCGGATGCGCTGCGAATTCGCTGCAGTGCCGGCCGGTGCGTGGACCGCGACGTTCGCGCGCGGGCAATGTGAGGTCGACAACGGCCGGTTGACGTTCGTGCCGGCCGATGCGGGCGACGAGAAACGGATCGTGCTCGGCGACGTCCGTACCGCGTCGCATCAATCGCGCAAGCTGAAGGAGCAACTGCAGCTGACGACGCGCGACGAAGTGATCGCGTTGAACGTGCTGACCGACGATGGCAGCCGAAAATCACGCGAACATGCGATCGACCTGTGGGCCGCACTGCGCAACG
>NZ_BCPO01000162.1:0-71090 GCF_016586105.1 Burkholderia sp. E168m15 | reverse complement strand
CGGGTGTCACGCCGGTCAACGGCACGCGCATCGTCGACACCTATCCGACCGGCGCGACGACCTGGTAAGCGCCGCGCCGTCGTGCGCGGCTTACCCGGCCTTCACCGATCCTTCGATCAGGAAGAACACGATGAAGCCGATGAAGAACGCGGCCGTCGCGAACGGCGTTTCGGGCACCTCGTGGGCTTCGACCAGCAATTCCTCGGTGACGAGGTACAACAGCGCGACGGTGCCCAGGCCCAGGAGCGCTGCATAGATATTCGCCGGCAGCCCGGCGAATGCCGCATTGCCGGCAACGGCCGCGACGCTCAGCAGCGCCGCCAGCGCGACCGGCACGACGATCGCCAGCATGCGGCCGACGCCGGCCGCGGCCAGCGCCGCGCTGACCGACAGCGCGAGGAACAGCACCTCGAGCGTTAGAGCAACGGTCAGGATGATGCCGCTTTCGTCGCTCGCGGAAAAGGCGATGCCGAGCACCAGGCCGTCGACGACGAGGTCGATCGCGGTGACGATGATCAGGCTCACCGGCAAACGGGCTTCCTCGAAGCGCGTTTCGATCGCGCCCGACAGCGCGCGGATCGCCAGCATCAGCGCGATGCCGAGCACGAAACCGACGACGACTGGAAACAGCGCATGCGCGCGGTCCTGCGGCAGCAGTTCGAGCGCGGCGGCCGCGAACACGATGCCGCCGGTGAAATGCTGGATCACGCTCGACGTTTTCGGGCCGGGCGCGCGCCATGCGGCCGCGAGGGCGCCGAAACAGGCCGCCAGCACGGGCGGTAACGTGAGCAACGCAAGCTTCGCGGTCGGTGTCATGAGTCCTCTCAGCGGTTGGTGTGCGGCAGCGGAAGCCGCGTGGCACGATCGTACGCGCCGGGCATTGCCCCGGCGTCAACCGGGGGATTGAACACCTTGAAGCCGCTCCAGAGTCAAGCGGTTTGATGCGGACGCACCGGCAAGGGGCCGGCGCGCCCGTTGCGGTCAAAGCTGCGCGAGCGCCTGGTCGAGATCGGCGAGCAGGTCGTCGATATGCTCGATGCCGATCGACAGCCGCACCGTTTCCTCCTTCACGCCGGCCTTCGCGAGTTCGGCCGGCGACAACTGCCGATGCGTGGTGGAGGCCGGGTGCGTTGCGAGCGACTTGGTATCGCCGATGTTCACGAGCCGCGTGAACAGCTTCAGCGCATCCTGGAACTTCGCACCGCCGTCGCGGCCGCCTTTCACACCGAATGTCAGGATGCCCGGCGCCCGGCCCGACAGGTAGCGGACGACGAGCGGATGATCGGGGTGATCGGGCAGGCCCGCATAGTTCACCCATTCGACGTGCTCGTGGCGCGCGAGATGCTGCGCGATCTTCAGCGCGTTGTCGCTGATCCGCTCGACCCGCAGCGCGAGCGTCTCGATCCCCTGCAGGATCTGGAACGCGTTGAACGGCGAGATCGCCGCGCCCATGTTGCGCAGCGGCACCACGCGGGCGCGGCCGATATACGCGGCCGGCCCGAACGCTTCGGTATAGACGACGCCGTGATAGCTGACGTCCGGCTCGTTCAGCCGCTTGAAGCGGTCCGCGTGCTCGGCCCACGGGAATTTGCCCGAATCGACGATCGCGCCACCGAGGCTCGTGCCGTGCCCGCCGAGATACTTCGTCAGCGAATGCACGACGATGTCCGCGCCGTGCTCGAACGGGCGCAGCAGGTACGGCGACGGCACCGTGTTGTCGACGATCAGCGGAATGCCGTGGCGATGCGCGACCTCCGCGAGCGCGGCGATGTCGGTGACGTTGCCGAGCGGGTTGCCGACCGATTCCGCGAAGATCGCCTTCGTGCGCGCGTCGATCAGCGGTTCGAACGAGGAAGGATCGCGCGGGTCGGCGAAGCGCGTGGTGATCCCGTATTGCGGCAGCGTGTGCGCGAACAGGTTGTAGGTGCCGCCGTACAGCGAACTCGCGGACACGATGTTGTCGCCGGCTTCGGCGATCGTCTGGATCGCGTATGTGACGGCGGCTTGCCCCGACGCGAGCGCGAGCGTGCCGATGCCGCCCTCGAGCGCGGCGATCCGCTGCTCGAGCACGTCCGTCGTCGGGTTCATGATCCGAGTGTAGATGTTGCCCTGGACCTTCAGGTCGAACAGGTCGGCGCCGTGCTGCGTGTCGTCGAATGCGTACGCAACGGTCTGGTAGATCGGGACGGCGACCGCGCGCGTGGTCGGGTCGGGACGATAACCGCCGTGCACGGCGATGGTTTCGAGACGCCAGTTCGAATGGGCCTGATCGGTCATGGGTGCTCCGTTTGTTGTTGTGAAGGTCGAGGGGGCCTGCCGTCCGGCGATTATAGGAGCACGTGTGCCGCTGCCCTTAGAACGAATGGTGGGTTGCTTATGGGCGCGCGGCGCATAGAATGCCCTTTTCCGCAAACGATAGGTGCGCGATGAATCAGGATCGGTGGAACCAGGTGGATGCGTATTTCTCGGCGACGCTCGTGCCGTCCGACGCCGTGCTCGACGCCGCGCTCGCGGCGAGCGACGCGGCCGGGCTGCCGGCGATCAACGTCGCGCCGAACCAGGGCAAGCTGCTGCAACTGCTCGCGACGATCCGCGGCGCGCGACGGATTCTCGAAGTCGGCACGCTCGGCGGCTACAGCACGATCTGGCTGGCACGCGCATTGCCGCCGGGCGGCTCGCTGATGACGCTCGAGCTGAACCCGGCACATGCGAAGGTCGCGACGGAGAACATCGCGCGCGCCGGGTTTGCGCAAGTCGTGTCGGTGGTGGTCGGCAGCGCGAAGGATAGTCTTGCGCGGCTCATCGACGCCGGGGAGGCGCCGTTCGACTTCATCTTCATCGATGCGGACAAGGACAACAACGCCGTTTATCTCGACGCGGCGCTGAAGCTGTCGCGGCCCGGCACGGTGATCGTCGTCGACAACGTCGTGCGCAATGGGCGCGTGGCCGATCCGGACAATCGCGAGCCGGACGTGGTCGGCGTGCGCGAGGGGTTCGCGCGCCTCGTGGCCGAGCCGGCGCTCGCGACGACAGCCGTGCAGACGGTCGGGCAGAAGGGCTGGGACGGGTTCTCGATCTCGATCGTCGGCGCGTGACGTGGTGCGTCAGTGCGGGTTGGCTGCCGCATCGGCCCGTCGATACAGGCGTGGCCACTGATCGTCGAACAAGCCGTTGCAAGTGCCGTGTGTGGCGATATCGCTGAGCACGAAGTGCCGGCCGTCGAAGATCCACGATGCGGTCGAGCCGCAATCGCCTGCACTGCGCAGTCTGACCTTACTCGATAGCGTCGCGCTGGCGGGATCGTAGCCGGCGTCGGTCAGTTCGTTTGCGAACGACGCCGAATCGAGTCCCGCGTTCGCGTTCTCGCCGAAATTCATCGCCGTCGGCGAGTAGGGCGCAGTTCGCCGCACGCGATACCACAGGTCGGTGTGGTTATACATGCTGCTGGTCTGGCACGGTATCGCGACCAGCGCTTCGTCGGCGGAGACCGCCACGGCAGTCGACGCCTTCCTGCGATCGCCCGCCGGCATTTCGTCTTCGACATCGGCCGCACATTGCTTCACGTCGCCGCCGAACTTCGCGAGCACCGCATCGACGAGCGGCCGTTGCTCCGCGGCCGACAGGTTTGCGACGGCCGGGGCCGGCGTGACGGCGGGTGGCAATGCCGGTGCGACGGGCACCGCCGACGCCGGCCGGGTGCCCGGGCGCAGCAACGCCGTGACGGTGCCGACACGGCCCTGCGTGTCGTCGATCAACAGCAGCGCGGCACTCAATCCCGTCAACGGTGTGCGGGCGGTTTGTGCCGACGCCGGATCGCCGAAGCTCAGCAGTTGCGCATTGCGCGACGCAGTGAGCCATGCGGCAACCGTTGCCGGATCGTTGGTCCGGATCCGGAACGGGTGCGCGTCGTCATCGTCCGGTTTGCCGCCGAACGCATGCCATCGGGCCGCCATTGCATCGAACGGGCGACCATCCACGCGCGCGCTGCGCAGGTCCAGCGGCGCCGACGCATAGATGTCGAGCGAGGCTTGCGCGTCCGGGCCGGCATCGCGCGTCACGCGCAGGATGAGGCTGGTGCGTGCATCATCGATATCGTCCGCATGGCTTTCGGCAATGCAGCGGTTGCCGTTGTCGCAAACGACCGACCAGTTCTTGAAGTCGCGTTCGACCGGTGGCCGCGCGAGCGGGCGAGCCTCGGCAACGAACGGGGAAACGGCGAGGAGGGCGGCGATGGCGAGCGAAAGGCGGTGCGACATGACGGTTCGTATCGACTGTGGATGGGCGGGCGGAAGATGTCGGACTGCAAGCGCATCGTCAGCAGGCGGGGCAGGTCGAAGGCTGCGGCGCATGCGGCGGCGCGCTGTGCCGAACGGCATCGAGTATACCGCCGCGATGGGCTGTGAATCGTGACGACGACACGTAGTACGCGGGCACGATCGTTGCTCGCCTGTATTGATCGGACGAGTGCTGATGCAAAAATGGCGCGATCCCCGGAGGCATCGCGCCGTTCACTTTTCATCGGCCGTCGACCACGTCGCGCAGGAACGCATCGAGCATCGCCACGTCGCCCCACGGCCGCTTGTATTCGCGATCGTGTTCGGCATCGGCGAGCATCGTCTCGACCAGCGCGTGGATCGCCGGCCGGCGCGGCCCGTATTCGCTTTCGTTCGCGCTCATCTTCAGCGCGAGCAACGCATCGAGCTCCGCGCGCACCGTCGGCTCGTGCACGGTCCCGTCGACGAGATCGACGAAGCGCATCGGCGGCATGCCGAGCCCCATGTCGATCCAGCGGACCGCGAGCAGCGGACGCAGTACGTACAAGTACTTCTTGTAACGCACCGTGTCGCCTTGCAGATAGCCGCGAAAATTTTTCTTTGCCATCGAGAGGTAGTGATGACGCCCGCGTACCGGCGAGAAGAACGCCGATGCCAGCGACCTGAGCCGCGGCGCCCAGCGCGCATCTTCGCGATACACGACGGGCGAGTCGAGCCATTCGAGCAGCGTCGGGTTCGAGCGTCGCAGCAGTTGCAGCGCCTTGCGCAATTCCCAGCCGCTGACGTCGAGCTCGTCGTCGAGCGGCCGCTCGATCACGTCGCGTTGCGGTTCGACGCTCAGGTACCAGTCGCGCCGGTGTGCGTACACGAAGCGTACGTCGTAATCGCTGTCCGGCGAAGCGAATCCCCAGCCGCGGCTGCCCGATTCGCACGCGAACAGCACGCATACATCATGGCGGCGTTCGACTTCCGCGAGCTCCGCCATCACGCGTGCCCGCACCACCGGGTCGATCGGATGCGCGCTGCGCACGGTCGTCATTGCCTTGTCGGTTTTCATCGTTGTCGTTTTCCTTTCGTTGTGCGCGGCCGCTGGCCCTCGGCCGCACACCGCGCTATCCCTTCACACACACCACCTGGCGCAGCGTATGCACCACTTCGACGAGGCTGCGCTGAGCCGCCATCACCGCGTCGATGTCCTTGTACGCCATCGGGATTTCGTCGACGACGCCCGCGTCCTTCCGGCATTCGACGCCTTGCGTCGCCTTCGCCTGATCGTCGGCCGTGAAGCGACGCTTCGCTTCGGTGCGGCTCATCGTCCGGCCCGCGCCGTGGCTGCAGGAGCAGAAGCTTTCCGGGTTGCCGAGCCCGCGCACGATGAAACTCTTCGCGCCCATCGAGCCCGGAATGATCCCGAGTTGCCCCTTCTGCGCGGACACCGCGCCCTTGCGCGTCACGAGCACGTCTTCGCCGAAGTGGCGCTCGCGCTGCACGTAGTTGTGGTGACAGTTCACCGCGTGCTCGTCGACCGAGAACGGCTTCGCGATCACGCCGCGCGCCGCGCCGATCACCGCGTCCATCATCGCCTGCCGGTTGCGCCGCGCGTAGTCCTGCGCCCAGCCGACCGCTTCGACGTAATCGTCGAAGTGCCGGCTGCCTTCGGTGAAATACGCGAGATTACGGTCGGGCAGGTTCGCGATGTGCTGCCGCATGTCGGCCTGCGCGAGTTCGATGAACAGGCTGCCGATCGCATTGCCGACGCCGCGCGAGCCGCTGTGCAGCATGAACCACACGCGGTCCGCCTCGTCGATGCACACTTCGATGAAGTGGTTGCCGGTGCCGAGCGTGCCGAGATGCGCGTAGTGGTTCGTCTTTGCCAGCTTCGGATACTTGTCGACGATGCGCTGAAAGCCCGGCTGCAGCGATTTCCACGCGTCGGTCACGGCGGCCGGCGTGCGATCGCCCCACGCGCCCGGATCGCGGCGGCCCGGCGCACGGCCGTGCGGCACCGCGCATTCGATCGCGCTGCGCAGCCCGCCAAGCGAATCGGGCAGGTCGGCCGCCGTCAGCGTCGTGCGCGCGGCCATCATCCCGCAGCCGATGTCGACGCCGACCGCGGCCGGGATGATCGCGCCCTTCGTCGGAATCACGCTGCCGATCGTCGAGCCCTTGCCGAGGTGCACGTCCGGCATCACCGCAACGTGGCCGAAGATGAACGGCATCTGCGCGGTGTTGCGCAGTTGCGCGCGCGCTTCGTCCTCGACGGCGACACCTTGCGTCCACATCTTCACCGGCTTGCCGTTCGCCAGTTCCATCACCTGATAATCCATGTCGGTCATTTGCTTCACCTGATTCATTTCGGGACCGGCGCGACCCATCTGCATCGCGCCGGAGCCTGCATTACGTGCCCTTGATGCTGACGAGCCCGTTCAGCACCTGGTCGAGACCGCCGAACACCGAGATGCGGTCGATCCGTTCCGCGACGCGCTCGAGCGTTTCCAGCTCCTTGAGCCGCAGTGCGGTCGGGTTTTCTTCCATCACCTTCGCGGTGTTCAGCAGCGAACGCGTGGCCGCCGTTTCCTCGCGGCGGCGAATCACGTTCGCCTGCGCGGATTTCTCCGCTTCGACCACCTGCGCGAGGATCGTCTTCATGTCGCCCGGCAGCACGATATCCTTCACGCCGACGCTGCGCACGTCCACGCCCGAACCGTCGAGACGGGCGCGCACGTGCGCGATCACGACCTCGTCGAGCGACTGCTTGTCCTCCAGCAACTCGTCGAGCGAGCGCGTGCCGACCGCCGAACGCAGCGCGAACTGCAACTCGCGATACAGGTGTTCGACCGGCTTCTGCAACTGGCCGAACGCTTGCAGCACGTCCGCATAACGCCACGTCGCCGACAGGTTCAGCCGCAGCGCGACCTTGTCGCGCGTCAGGATTTCCTGCCCGCCGACCTCGATCGCCTGCAAGCGCAGATCGACCAGCTCGACCGCGACGTCGCGGTTGAAGCGCCAGAACGCCGACGCGCCCGCGTCCAGCAACCGCTCGATCTTGCCGTCGACCTTCAGCACGCCGACGTGGTACGCCGGCACCTGCGCCAGCAGCACGCCCGTCAGCCCCGCCACGCCGCGCGCACGCAGCGACGGTTGCGCGATGCGCTTCACCAGCGCGGCGGGCAGCATGCTGTCCTGCGCGAGATCGATGCGCTCCAGCCGGTGCGCGGTCAGGCCGCGCCAGTACAGCCGGCGCGTGCCCGGCGCCAGAATCTCGACGAGCACGTCGTCTTCGTAGCGCAGGCCGGCTTCGTCGTCGGCGAGATCCATCGCGACGAAATACCGCGCGAGCACGTCCGGTGCGTCGTGACGCAGGTAGTCGGCCAGCGCTTCGTCGGCGAGCGGCGCGTCGAGACGCGCGGTCTGCACCGACAGGCGCTTGAACGGATCGAAGGCCTTGAACACGCCTGGTTCCAGCACCTTCACGAAATCGCCCTCGCTCATCAGCAGCGCGCGTTCGTTCTTTTTCACCACATGACGCTTCCACATATTTTTGTCCTTTTCTTCAATGGCCGCCGGGTAACGCGCATCGTGCGGATCGCGGGGCGACGCAATCGGGCGGGCGGCGCGCTGGCCGGCGTCGAAGTGCATGGCGACGCCTGCTGCATTGCGTCGTCGTGCGCCTTCGCGCGGGCCGTGCGGCCGCCCGGCCGATCGCGCGGAACCGCAACCGGTCCGACGCGCGGCGGGCCTGTCGGCCCGCACCGGCGGGTACTGCCTTCATACGAGACCGTCCTTGCGGACAGCGTTCGAGCGGGATTTGAACCCGCCACCGGCCGGCTTTCGCCGGCTGCTCCACCTGGCTGAGCTTTCGAACAATGGGCGCCCCGGGATTCGAACCCAGGCGAGGCATCCTGGCGCGCGCCCCTTTGCCTTCGTCTGTCCATGGCGGCATGCGCTACCGCGACGAACGAGGTTCGGCGGCGGCGCACCAGCAGGGCTTGTTGAACCCTGGCTCGTGGGCCAGCGGGACATCCGGCGTCTTTTATTTAGCGAGGAGCGTGCCAGTGAGCGGCTGGCGCTTCTGGAAATCTCTCAACACATTGAAGTTAAAAGGGAATTATCTGTTTTGCAGTGTCTGGCATCGACGCTGTCGGCACGTCACGATCCTGCATATTCGATACAATTGGATCGCTTCTTATCCCATGAGATAAACATGCGCAAAACCGTTGCGATCGGTTTTCTCGGCACCGTGCTCGACCAAGGCGGCCGCGCGCCGCGCCGTTACCGCAAATGGCGGCCGACGATTTCGCTGTGCGAGCAGCCCGACCTGCCGATCGACCGGCTCGAACTGCTGCATTCGCTGGACTACACGCGTCTCGCCAACCAGGTGCGGGACGATCTCGCGCGCGTGTCGCCGCGAACCGACGTGCGGCTCACGCCGGTCACGATCCACGATCCGTGGGATTTCGAGGAGGTTTATGCGACGCTGCACGATTACGCACGCGCGTACCCGTTCGACCTCGAACACGAGGATTACCTGATCCACATCACGACCGGCACGCACGTCGCGCAGATCTGCTGGTTCCTGCTCGCGGAAGCGCGCTATCTGCCCGCGCGCCTCGTGCAGACCGGGCCGCCGCAGCGGACCGACGAAGGGCCGAGCGGGCCGGGCACGATCTCGGTGATCGATCTCGACCTGTCGCGCTACAACCGGATCGCGCAGCGCTTCACGCGCGAGCGCGACGAAACGGTGTCGTTCCTGAAGGCCGGCATCGCGACGCGCAACGCGCGCTTCAATGCGCTGATCGAGCAACTCGAGCGCGTGGCGGTGCGTTCGCGCGCGCCGATGCTGCTGGTCGGGCCGACGGGGGCCGGCAAGTCGTTTCTCGCGAAGCGCGTGTACGAGCTGAAGCGTGGCCGGCATCGGCTCGCGGGGCCGTTCATCGAGATCAACTGCGCGACGCTGCGCGGCGACGCGGCGATGTCGACGCTGTTCGGTCACGTGAAGGGTGCGTTCACAGGGGCGCAGTCGGCGCGGGCGGGGCTGCTGCGCGCGGCGGACGGCGGGCTGCTGTTTCTCGACGAGATCGGCGAACTCGGGCTCGACGAACAGGCGATGCTGCTGAAGGCGATCGAGGAGAAGCGCTTCCTGCCGGTCGGCGCGGACGTCGAGGCGACCAGCGATTTCGAACTGATCGCGGGCACGCACCGCGATCTGCGGCAGATGGTGGCGGCCGGCACGTTCCGCGAGGACCTCTATGCGCGGATCAACCTCTGGACCTATGAATTGCCGGGACTGGCCGAGCGCCGTGAGGACATCGAGCCGAACCTCGAATTCGAGCTCGACCGTTTCGGTCGCGAGCAGGGCGAGCAGGTGCGGTTCAACGTCGAGGCGAAGCGGCGCTATCTCGCGTTCGCGGCCTCGCCGCGCGCGACGTGGGCCGGCAACTTCCGCGAGCTGTCGGCGTCGGTCACACGGATGGCGACGCTGGCCGATGCGGGGCGCATTACCGAGGCGCTCGCCGAACAGGAAGTCGAGCGGCTGACGCGCACGTGGTCGTCGCCGGGTGGCGCGAGTATGGCGGACGCGTGCGTCGACGCGGTGTTCGGTGCGCGTGCGGCGGAACTCGACCTGTTCGATCGTGCGCAGCTCGAACGCGTGCTCGACGTGTGCCGCACGTCGGCGAGCCTGTCGGAAGCCGGGCGCACGCTGTTCGCGGTGTCGCGGCAGAGCAAGAAGCAGCCGAACGACGCGGACCGGCTGCGCAAGTATCTCGCGCGGTTCGGGCTCGATTGGGACGGTGTGCGGCGCGCGCTCGACGGTGTGTGAGGGCGAGCGCGGCGCATGATGTCCGCGCTGCGGAGAGCGTTCGCGCGTGTCGTATCGTATGCGGTAACTTCAGGAGCATTCTAGTGATCGAGATTCCGTTGACGGTCAGGCCGTTGTTTGTCGCGGCCGGGTGGTGCGGCCCTGCCGACGGCCGCCTGTCGGCCCGCGACGGCGAACATCCGGGTGATGCGATCCTGCGTGAATTCGGCACGTTGATCGTGGGTGCGGAGCCGGCCCGGCGCAGCGGGGAAACCTGCGCGCCGATGGGAATCGCGTTTCGCGCACTGGAGCGTCAGGATGAACAGATTGCCGCGTGGGAGCGGGCGCTCGACACGACGATGATCGGAATCGCCGAGGACGATCTCGGCTACGTCGAGTTTTATGTCGATACGCAGGGCCGCGTGTTCACGACGAATTGCGTGATGGACGGCGTCTATCTGGCGGGATTCACGTTCGGCGACGCGATCGAACGCACGCTGCTCGGGCGGGTCTCGATTCCGCTATTGCTCGACAAGCAGGCGTCGATCGCCTATTACGGCGCGCATCTGACGGGCGACGACCCGCGCGTCATGACGGCCGCGCAGTTGCGGGCCGGCAATGACGGATCGCGCGCGGCGCCGTGATGCGGCGGAGCTTCAGCCGATGGCCGACGCGGCCGCCTCCTGGAACGGGGCCAGGAATGCCCAATCCGAATGCGCCGCCGCGATGTCCGCCAGCCCGCGCGCGAACGCGTGCACCGGCAGCCACGGATACCCGAACGCCGCGTGCAGCCGATCGAGTTTCAACGACTGCGGATCGTCGATCGTATCCATCCGTGCGATATGAATGTGCAGCGCGGCAACCCGCGCAACGTCGTCGTTTTCACCATCGATGGCGAACTGCCAGCGGTACGTGCCGTGTCCGATCCGCAGCGCGCCGCTGTCCTTTTGCCGCATCACGACGAGCCACGGCATGCTGCTGACGCCGTGCTCATCGACGGGCGGGGTCGTGCAGACGTAATAGGTTCGGCACTGCTCGAACCGCTCGCCGAATGCCTCGACCAGCGTATGCGCAATGGCCGCCGCGCCCGTCACGCGCGGCGGAAAATCGATGTCGTCGTTGGCGAGGGAAAAGCTCAGTTCGGCATTGGCCGCGAAGCAGTCCGCGATCAGCGCGGCCTGGTTCAGGTCCTTCGCGCGCAGATAGCATTCGAGCAGCGCGCGAACCGTGGCGGGATGAAGCGGGAAGGGCATGTTCGAGCCTCCTGTGTCGGGAAAGTATCGGGAAATCGGGCCGCCTGCAGGCCGCTAGGCTGGCCGAGGCCGCCGGTGCCTTTGCCGTATAATTTCGTTCCAAAGCTAAATTCGCATGACCGCACGGAGCGTCGACGTCATGGCCAAGCAGCAAGAGGAGTCCGTTCTGACCATTACCAACCCGGCCTGCCTGATCGACGGCACGGACACGGAATTTCGCCACCTGATCAACGGGCTGCTGCCGTTCGCGGCGCGCCTGCTGTCGGTGCGCGACGGTTTCGGCTCGTTGATCGGCCTCACCGGCATCCAGTATTCGCTGCTCGTGTCGGTCGCCCATCTGTCGCATGACGACGTCGTGACCGTCAACCGCCTCGCCGATCATCTGCACCTGAGCGGCGCGTTCGTCACGATCGAGACCGGCAAGCTGAAGAAGCTCGGCCTGATCGACAAACGCCCGGACCCCGACGACAAGCGCAAGATGCGGCTCACGGTCACGCCGGCCGGCTCGAAGCTGCTGAAAGCGCTCGTCGATACGCAGCAGCGCATCAACAACGTGCTGTTCGAAGGCGTGACGAAAACCGAATTCAAGGCGCTCTGCTCGGTGATCGACCGCCTCGTCACCAACGGCGATCGCGCGACGCTCGATCTCGCGCACATGATCGCTCGCCAGGAAAAAGGCTGACACGCGCCGGCTGCCGCGCTCAGTGCGCGGCCCACTCGATCGTATCCAGGTCGACCCCTTCGAGATGCATGTCCCACAGCGGGCTCAATTCGCGCAGCTTGCCGACCGTGTCGCGCACCTGCGCGATCACGCTGTCGACCTCGGCTTCGGTCGTGAAGCGGCCGAGCGTGAAGCGGATCGAGCTGTGCGCGAGCTCGTCGCTTCGACCGAGCGCACGCAGCACGTAAGACGGCTCCAGCGACGCCGACGTGCACGCCGAGCCTGACGACACCGCGACGCCCTTGATTCCCATGATCAGCGATTCGCCTTCGACGAAATTGAAGCTGACGTTCAGGTTGTGCGGAATCCGGCGTGCGAGGTCGCCGTTCACGTAAACCTCGTCGAGCGTCGACAGGCCGGCCAGCAGCCGGTCGCGCAACGCGCCGACGCGGCGGCTTTCCTCTGCCATTTCTTTCTTCGCCAGCCGGAACGCTTCGCCCATCCCGACGATCTGGTGCGTCGGCAGCGTGCCGGAACGCATTCCGCGCTCGTGGCCGCCGCCGTGCATCTGCGCTTCGATGCGCACACGCGGCTTGCGGCGCACGTACAGCGCGCCGATTCCCTTCGGGCCGTACACCTTGTGCGCGGTCACCGTCAGCAGGTCGACGTTCAATGCATTCACGTCGACCGGAATCTTGCCGGCCGCCTGCACCGCATCGCAGTGGAACACGATGCCGCGTGCGCGGCACAGTGCCCCGATCTCGGCCACCGGCTGGATCACCCCCGTTTCGTTGTTCGCGAGCATTACCGACACGAGGATCGTGTCGGCGCGCAGCGCCTGCCGTAACCCATCGAGGTCGAGCAGGCCGTCCTCCCGCACGTCGAGGTACGTGACGTCGAAGCCCTGGCGCTCGAGTTCGCGACACGTATCGAGCACGGCCTTGTGTTCGGTCTTCACCGTCACGAGGTGCTTGCCTTGGCCCTGATAGAAGTGCGCCGCGCCCTTGATCGCGAGGTTGTTGCCTTCGGTCGCGCCGGACGTCCATACGATTTCGCGCGGATCGGCGCCGAGCAGCGCGGCGACGTGCGCGCGCGCTTCCTCGACCGCCTGCTCGGCATCCCAGCCGTAGCTGTGGCTGCGTGAAGCCGGGTTGCCGAACTGCTCGTGCAGGAACGGCACCATCTTGTCGACCACGCGCGGATCGACGGGCGTCGTCGCGCTGTAGTCCATGTAGATCGGACGGGATTGCATCGAAAGGGACTCCGGAAAGCGACGTTTCGCGTGGGTCGCGAGCGCCGGTGAATACGGTTGGCGCAGTGTACGTGGACATTCGCGCGAGCCGCGCAACATCCATCCCGCCAGTATGGTTGTCTTTCAAACAAAGCTTTCAAGATCAGGGTTTACGACATCTTGAACCGGCTTTTGTGTTTACATTTAATAAAAGCTAAATAAAAAAGCTAATTAACGGTGCTTTGTTGATGCGGATTCCTCAGGGGAATCCGGAAATGCAACCCAAGGAGAACGAGATGAGCGAGAACCACGCAGGAACCGGCGCGGATGCCGACGAGCAGCGGCGTTTCCGCGCCGCGCTGTCGATGTTCGCGACGGGCGTCGCGGTGATTACCGCCCCGCGCAAGGAGGGGATGCCGATCGGCATCACGGTCGCGTCGTTCAATTCGGTGTCGCTGGACCCGCCGCTGATCCTGTTCTCGGTCGACCGCCGCAGCCTGAGCCTCGGCGACCTGGCCGGCGCGGATGGCTACGCGGTCAACGTGCTTGACGAGACGCAGCAGCACCTGTCGAACTCTTTCGCGAAAGCGAACGGCGACAAGTGGGGCTGGCGCGGCGGCGCGGCTGGCGACGACGGCATGGTGCTGCTGCCTGACGCACTCGCGACGTTCGAATGCGAACCGTATGCGCAGTACGACGGCGGCGACCACGTGATTTTCGTCGGCCGCGTGACGCGGCACCGCGCGCGCTCGGACGGACGCCCGCTGATCTTCTTCGGCGGTCGTTACCGCGCGCTCGACGGCGCGCATGCGCCATCCATGTGAATGCAACCCACGATTCATTCCCCCAGGAGCACATCATGATCAAGAACGGCACTCAGCACATCGCGTCGCTGCGCGACGGACGGCAGGTCTACCTGAACGGCCAGCCGGTCGGCGACGTGACCGCGCACGCGGCATTCCGCAATTCGATCCGCAGCTACGCGAGCCTGTACGACTACCAGGCGCGCGACGAGAACGTCGAGAAGATGACGTTCGTGTCGCCCGACTCGGGCAACCGCGTGAGCCGGATCTGGCAACTGCCGACGTCCTATGACGAACTCGTCGAGCGCCGTGCCGCGCTGGAAGCGTGGTCGGAGCTGCATTACGGCTTCATGGGCCGCTCGCCCGACCACGTCGCGTCGTGTCTCTCCGGCATGTATATGGGCGCCGACGTGTTCGAACAATACGACCCGGCACGCGCCGGCGCGCTGCGCGACTACTACCGTTATGCACGCGACAACGACCTGTTCCTGACCTACGTGATCGTGAATCCGCAGGCGAACCAGTCGAAGGCCGCGCACGAACAGGAGGACAAGTACCTCGCGGTCGGCATCGTCGATCAGGATGCCGAAGGCATCACGGTGCGCGGTGCGAAGATGCTCGCGACGAGCGGGATCATGGCGAACGAGGTGTTCTGCAGCTGCATCCAGCCGCTGCGCGAAGGCGACGAGATGTATGCGCTGTCGTTCGCGGTGCCGATGAACGCGAAGGGCATGAAGATCATGTCGCGCAAGTCGTACGAGGAGAGCGCGACGTCGGTGTTCGACAACCCGCTGTCGAGCCGCTTCGACGAGAACGACGCGGTGCTGTACTTCGACGACGTGAAGGTGCCGTGGGAGCGGATCTTCGTCGCCGGCAATACGGCGATGTGCGCGAAGCAGTTCCACGCGACACCCGCACACGTGTACCAGAACTATCAATGCCAGGTGCGCCTGATGACGAAGCTGCGCTTTCTCGTCGGGCTCGGCCTGAAGATCTCCGAGGTCAACGGAACGAACACGTTCCCGCAGGTGCGCGAAACGCTGGGCCAGCTCGCGGCCGAAGCGTCGATGGTCGAGGCGTGGGTCTACGGGATGGAAGCGAAGGGCACGGTCGTCAACGGCTTCTACGTGCCCGACCGCAACATGCTGTACGGCTCGCAGGTCGTCACGCAGCAACTGTATTCGAAGGTGCTCAACACACTGCGCGAGCTCGCCGGCGGCGGAATGATCATGTTGCCGTCCAGCGTGCGCGATTTCGAGAACCCCGACCTGCTGCGCATCATCGAGAAGACGCAGAAATCGCCGGTGTGCTCGTCGGAGGAACGCGTGAAGTTCTTCAAGCTCGCGTGGGACGCGGTCGGCTCCGAATTCGCGTCGCGCCACAACCAGTACGAACTGTTCTATGCCGGCGCGTCGTTCGTCACGAAGGGCCATGCGTATCGCACGTACGACTGGCAGCGTGCGTCGCATCTGGTCGATTCGATGCTCGGCAGCTATTCGCTGAACCAGGAACTGTCGACGCCGCGTGCCGCTTGACTAGCCGCATCGCAACCCCTTTTACCCGCTATCGCAATCAGGAGAGACAGATGGCCATCAACAAGCTTCACGACGAATTCCACACGCTGGACATGCAGCGCGACTGGCGGCTGCCGGAAGGCTATGACCCGGCGTCCGGCGCGCAGGAGCTGATCTTGTCCGGCGCGCTCGACACCGAGCGCAAGCGCGGCAGCCGCACGCGCCTGCTGCGCCTGCCGGCCGGGCTGCACACGAAGCAACCGTTCGTGCACGACTACTGGGAAGAGGTGTTTCTGGTCGAAGGCGACCTGACCGTCGGCAACGACGAGCACGGCGACGGCGGCACGCCGTTCAAGGGCTACACGTACGCGGTGCGTCCGCCCGGCGCGTGGCATGGCCCGTTCAAGTCGAACGGTGGCTGTGTGCTGCTGGAAATCCACTATTACGATCCGGCCTGAGTTCGGCCGATCCATGACAGACGGCGGGCCGCTGTATCGCGCGGCCCGCGACGAGGAGCATTCGATGAAAACCATCACGTTCGCGATCGACGGTCGCGACGGGCGCACCGAGCGCGCGATCGCGATCCACACGCTCGTGATCGCGGGCTGGACCGGCCGCGATACGGTCGCCATGGAAAGGCATATCCGCGAGCTGGAAGCGCTCGGCGTCAAGCGCCCGGCGGCGACGCCGGTGTTCTACCGCGTCGCGGCCGATCGCCTCGATCCGTCGCCGGCGATCCAGGTCTCGGGCGGGCAGAGCAGCGGCGAAGCGGAATTCGTGCTGGTGCGAGACGGTGGCGACACGTTCGTCGGCATCGCGTCCGACCACACCGACCGCGAGGTCGAGACATACGGCATCACGGTCTCGAAGCAGATGTGCGGCAAGCCGTGCGCGAACACGCTGTGGAGGCTCGACGACGTGACCGGTCACTGGGATCGGCTGGTGTTGCGTGCATACGCGACGATCGACGGCGAGCGCGTGCTGTATCAGGAAGGTAGCGTGACCGCGATGCGCACGCCGGACGATTTGCTCGCGCAGTTCGCGCGCGACGGCGGCCGCTTCGAGGACGGCACCGCGATGCTGTGCGGCACGCTCGCGGCGATCGGCGGCATCCGGCCGGCCGAGCGGTTCGAGGTCGAGCTGGAAGATCCGGTGCTGGGCCGCACGATCCGGCATGTGTATGCGGTGGACACGTTGCCCGTCGCGGGCTGACGCGAACCGAACCGCGAATGCGCGCTCAAGCGCGACAGATCGCAATGATCTCCGCGCTCGTCGCCTCGTCGAATGGCGCGTGCTCCCAGTCGCCGTACCAGTCGGCCGACACGAAACCGGCTGCCGTCACGCGCGCCTGCAATTCGGCGTGCGCGATGAAACGCAGCCGGCTCGTATTCGCCAGCAGCGTATCGTCGCGGCGGAAGCGGTAGTGCGTGTCGAACGTCACGATCGCGCCGTCGATCGCCCGCGCCGCGTGATGGAGATCGACGATGCCGAGTTCGTGCGACTCGACGCTGCGTGCCGATTGCGCGGGTGTCCATGCTCGCCACGGTTCGGTGCGCGGGTTGCGGGTATCGAACAGGAAGCAGCCGCCGTCGTCGAGCACGCGTCGCACGCCGCGCAGTGTCGCGTCGATGTCGTCGTCGGTCAGCAGGCACTGGAACGCGTGCCCGGTCATCACCACAGCATCGAACGGCGCACCGGGCGGCAGGCCGTCGAGCGCGCACGCGAACCAGCGTACGGCGTCGGCACCCGGCTGGCGTCGCGCGTAATCGATCATCGCCGGCGCGGGATCGATCGCGACGACGTCATGCCCGGCCGCCGCGAGCCGCCGCGCGAACGTGCCGGTGCCGCAACCGAGATCGAGGATGCGTCGCCGGGCGGCGCCGATCGCGGCGGCGTAGAACGCGAAGTCCCGATCGCCCGCGTTGAACAGGTCGTACACCGCGACGAGGCGCGGGTCGGTGTAGAGCAGGTCCGCGTCGGCGCGCGTCATGCGGCCGCTTGCGTCAGCGCTGCTGCACGGCTACCCGCAGCCCGAGCGCGATGAAGATCGAGCCGATGATCTTGCCCTGCCAGCGCGTGAGCCACGTGAGCCGCTTCACGATGCGGCCGAGCGGGCGGATCGAGCATGCGATCAGCGTCGTGTAGAGCGAGCTGAGCACGACGAAGATCAGCCCGAGCACCGCGAACTGCACGAACGTCGAGCCGCGTTCCGGATGCACGAACTGCGGCATGAACGCGAGAAAGAACAGCGCGGTCTTCGGATTCAGCACTTCGGCGGGAATCGCCTGCAGGTACGCCTTGAGCGGCGTGACGGGCGACACCTGCGGCAGCGACGGATCGGACGGTTTCTCGAGCAGCGCCCGCACGCCGAGATAGATCAGGTACGCGGCGCCGACCAGCTTCACGACGTTGAACGCGAGTGCCGACGTCATCAGCAGCGCCGACAGCCCGACGGCCGCGAACAGCGTATGCACGAAGTCGCCGCTCGCGACGCCGAGGCCGGTCAGGATGCCGGTCTTGCGCCCACCCTGCACGGTGCGGCTCAGCACGAGCAGCACGGCGGGGCCAGGGATCAGGAACAGGCCCAGAACGACGGCCGTAAAGGTGGTCAGCGTGGTCAGGTCGAACATGGCGGCTCCGGCAGGTTGGCGCGGCGGCAGGGGATCGGCGCATTGTATTCGGTTCGGCGCGCGGCCGCAGACGCGCCCTCGAACGGCGCGGCTGCGTCGGCGCCTTTCTGGTATAAGCACGACAGGACGCGCAGGCGTCCGGCCTTTTTTCACAGCCCGTCGTTCCATGCGCGACCTTCCATCGATCACCGATCCTGCCGCGGACGCCGACGTCTATCACGTGCCGCGTCCGCTCGTCGTGTTCGGCGGCTCGGTCGTCGAGCCCGAGTGGCGGCTGGAGCGGCACAGCCATCGCCAGGCGCAGCTGCTCTACACGCTGAGCGGGGTCATCTATTGCGAGATCGACGGCGGCGTGTGGACCGCGCCGCCGCAATGCACGGTCTGGATTCCCGGCGATGTCCCGCATGCGGCGCGCGGCTCGGCCGGCGCCACTTTCTACGCGGTACTGGTCGAACCCGACGCGGCGCTCGACCTGCCCACGCGCTGCTGCACGCTCGCCATGTCGCCGCTGTTGCGCGAGCTGCTGCTGAAGGCGGCCAGCTTCCCGAACCTGTACGACGTCGACGGGCCGCAAGGGCGGCTGGTGGCGACGCTGCTCGACGAGCTCGTCGCGGCCCCGGTCGAGGACTTGTACTTGCCGATGCCGGCCGATCGCCGGCTGCGCAAGCTGATCGACCATCTGCTCGACGACCCGGCCGACAAGTCGCCGCTGCCCGAACTCGCGCGGCGTGCGGGCATCAGCGAGCGCAGCCTGACGCGCCTCGCGACGAAGGAGCTCGGCATGAGCCTCGGCGACTGGCGCCGGCGGCTGCACGTCGCGCTGTCGCTGCGGATGCTGACGACCGGCCGCCGCGTGCATCAGATCGCGATCGATCTCGGCTACGAGAGCGCGAGCAGCTTCGTCACGATGTTCCGCAAGGCGACCGGTAAGCCGCCGACGCAATTCCTGACCGACCGGCAACGCTGAACCGCCGGACTGCGCGCCCGCGCCCGTTTGGCCGGATTGAAAAAGCAGTTGGCCGGGATGAGAAATGACGCATGAGGGCTCGATCCATAAAATGAGAATCGTTCTCATCTGGAGGCCGACATGCAAATCACCACGACCGAATTTCCGTTTGTCTGGCTGCGTTACAGCGGCTCGACCCACACCGATCCCGCCCGACTGATTGCCGAACTCGACGCGTTGCTCGCGCGCCGCGAGCGCTTCGTTCTTCTGACCGACGATGCGCCGTCCGGCGACGACCGCGCCGACAACGATCACGAGATGCGCAAGCAGCTCGCGAAGTGGAGCAAGGCCAACCGCGCGCTGTCGCGCGAATGGATTCCCGGGATGATCGCGATCGAGCCCAATGCGGCGCGGCGCGTGGCGCTCAATGCCTTTTCGGGCGCCTTCGAGAAAGTCTGGGGCTATCCGCTGAACGCGGCGGCGAGCCGCGACGACGCGCTGGCGCTCGCGCAACGGCTGCTCGCCGAACCGGCGCCCGGCATCGCGGCCGCGAACGCCTGACCCGACGGCCGCGCCGCTCGCGCGACTTGCGTCGACCTCGACCTCGTCACGTCGCACGGTGTGCGCACGCGCGCCGCGGCCTATCGCAACCACGCAGAGGTGTCCGGTGGACAATCCGATCCGCGCGATGCGCATCTTCACGCGCATCGTCGAAATGAACAGCTTCACGCGCGCGGCGCAGGCGCTCGGCATTTCGCGCGCCACCGCCACGCGCACCGTGCAGGAGCTCGAAGCGGCGCTCGGCATGCCGCTGCTGGTGCGCACGACGCGCGCGTTGCGGCCGACGCCCGAAGGCGACGCGTATTACCGGCGCTGCGTCAGCATCACGGCGGACGTCGACGAGCTCGAAGCCAGCATCCGCGGCGCCGCGCTGCATCCGAGCGGGCCGCTGCGCGTCGAGCTGCCGGCGTCGGTGGCGAGCACGATCGTGTTGCCGGCGCTCGGCGAATTTCATGCGCGGCATCCCGATCTCGAGCTGACGCTTGCCGTGGCGGGGCGCGCGGGCGACCGCATCGGCGACGCGATCGACTGCAGCATCCGGCTCGGTGCGCTGCCCGATTCGTCGCTCGTCGCGCGTCGGCTCGGCTCGCTCGAACGCGTGACGTGCGCGAGCCCCGCGTATCTCGACCGCTTCGGCGTGCCGCGCACGCCCGACGATCTGGGCGCGCATCGCGCGGTAGGCGGGTCGCACGTGTTCGGCCAGCGTTCGGCGGAGCTCGAGTTCGTGGTGGACGACGCGGTACGCAAGGTGCGGCTCGACGGCATCGTCAGCGTGGACGACGAGCAGGCGTATCTCGCCTGCGGCGTGCACGGCCTCGGGTTGATCCAGCCGACGCGCGTTGCCGCGCAGCCGCTGATCGATGCGGGACGGCTGCGGGAAGTGTTGGCGGGCTGGCAACCCGATGCGCTGGCCGTGTCGGCCGTCTACGTGAAGCGGCCGCACGTGTCGCCCGGCGTGCGCGCGTTCGTCGACTGGATCGCGGAGCGTTTCGTGCAGGCCGGATACGAGCAGGAAGGGCTGGCGGCGGCGGGGGCGGTGGGGTGGCGGCCGGCGCTGCCGGGTGCAGCCGCTACCGGCGATCGCTACAGCGGACTGGTAGCGGTGGCGTGACGGCAGCAGACTGACGGAAGACCTCGAGCAGCGTTCGCGAGGCGGAACGCGCCGGCCATCCATTCGATCTGTATCGAACGATGTAAATATTTTGGCGATTCAGCACGAAATTCGCCGGAATATTTTCATCGGGGGCCGAACGGCCAGCCGTGCAGCCGTATAGGGCGAGTCGGGGTGTGCGCGTGCATCACGCATCGACACCCGACACACACGGCGTATGGAACGGGCGCGCTACACCGCCCTGAGCCGCCCCAATTCTTCCGCCAGGAAGTCGACGAACGCGCGAATCCGCGTGGACATCTGGTGACGCTGCGCATACACCGCGTAGATGTCGGCGCTCGGCGTTTCATGATCGGGCAGCACGACCACCAGCCTGCCGTCGGCGAGATAGTCGCGCAGATCCCATTCCGCACGCATCAGGATGCCGTGCCCGTCGAGCGCCCACTTCACCGCGATCTCGCCGTCGTTCGTCGTCAGGTTGCCGTTGATCCGCACGGCTTCCGTGTGGCGGGCCGCGCCGCGCCCGCTCGTCAGGCGCCACACGCCGTAACCTTCGTCGCCTTGCCGGATGCCGATGCAGTTGTGCCGCGTCAGGTCGTGCGGCGTGCCGGGCACCCCGTGCCGCGCGAGATACGCGGGCGCCGCGCACAGCAGCCGGCGGTTCGGCGCCAGCCGCCGCGCGACGACGCGCGTGTCGGGCGGCTCGCCGAAGCGAATGCACACGTCGAACGCGTCGTCGGTGAGCGGCGGCGGCATCACCGACAGCTGCAACTGCACCGACACTTCCGGATAGCGCGCGACGAAACGCGAGATCGCCGGGCCGACGTGGCTGCGCCCGAACCCGAGCGTCGCATTCACGCGCAGCAGCCCCTTCGGCCGCTGCTTCGCGCTGCCGAGCAGCTCGCCGAGTTCGTCCATCTGGTCGAGAATCCGGCGCGCGTATTCCAGGTACACGTCGCCTTCGGGTGTCAGCATCATCCGCCGCGTCGTGCGATTGACGAGCGTCACGCCCGCGCGCCGCTCCATCTGCGTGAGCCGTTTGCTGACGGCCGCCGCGGTCAGCCCGAGTTCGCGCGCGGCCGCGCTCAGGCTGCCCGACGCGGCCAGCGTCGAGAAGAAGCCGAGATCGGCCGGCTGGACGGTATCCGCCATGACGGGATTCGTGAATTGAAGTTAAAGATGCTTTGAGTATAGCCCCGGTTTACACACTCCCGGTTCGGTAAAGTGCGTTCACGCTCACGATCAATCGAGGATGTCCGCATGAAGACCTACCGTATCGCAACGATTCCCGGCGACGGCATCGGCAAGGAGGTGGTGCCGGCTGGCAAGCAACTGCTGGAAGCGCTGGCCCGCAGCAGCGACCGTTTCGCGTTCGAGTTCGAGGATTTCGACTGGGGCGCCGATTACTACCGCCGGCACGGCGCGATGATGCCGGCCGACGGCCTCGACGCACTGCGCGGCAAGGACGCGATCCTGTTCGGCTCCGCGGGCGACCCGGACGTGCCCGACCACGTGACGCTGTGGGGGCTGCGCCTGAAGATCTGCCAGGGCTTCGACCAGTACGCGAACGTGCGCCCGACGCGCATCCTGCCCGGCATCGACGCGCCGTTGAAGCGCTGCGGGCCGGACGACCTGAACTGGGTGATCGTGCGCGAGAACTCCGAAGGCGAATACGCGGGCGTCGGCGGCCGCGTGCACCAGGGCCATCCGATCGAGGCCGCGACCGACGTGTCGATCCTCACGCGCGCCGGCGTCGAACGCATCATGCGCTTCGCGTTCCGGCTTGCGCAGTCGCGGTCGCGCAAGCTGCTGACCGTGATCACGAAGAGCAACGCGCAGCGGCACGCGATGGTGATGTGGGACGAGATCGCGAAGCAGATCGCGCAGGAGTTTCCCGACGTGACGTGGGACAAGGAACTCGTCGATGCGGCGACCGCGCGCATGGTCAATCGCCCGGCGTCGCTCGACACGATCGTCGCGACCAACCTGCACGCGGACATCCTCAGCGATCTCGCCGCCGCGCTCGCGGGCAGCCTCGGCATCGCGCCGACCGGCAACATCGATCCCGAGCGCCGCTATCCGTCGATGTTCGAGCCGATCCACGGCTCGGCGTTCGACATCATGGGCAAGGGGCTCGCGAATCCGGTCGGCACGTTCTGGTCGGTCGTGATGCTGCTCGAACATCTCGGCGAGACGGAAGCGGCCGCGCGCGTGATGCATGCGATCGAGGCGGTGACGGCCGACCCGTCGCTGCATACGCGCGACCTCGGCGGCAGCGCGACGACCGCGCAGGTGACGGCGGCCGTCTGCGAGCGCGTCGCGAACGCGGCGATCGCGGCCTGACGGCGGCGCGGGGCGGGCGGCCGCGCGCGTGCGCAGCCACCCGGGCGCCGACCGTTCGTTTCACTCACGCATTTTTTCTGCCCGCGACTCGCGCATCCGACGCGAGCCGGGCGCCGGCCGGCGCTCGCGGTCCACCGACCGACGGCGTACGGCCTGACCTCGAAGGAGGAGACACATGCAAGCGGATCTGGAAACCCGCGTCGCGCGGAAACTGATGTGGCGCATCATTCCGTTCGTGATGCTGCTTTACTTCGTCAGCTTTCTCGATCGCGTGAACGTCGGCTTCGCGGCGATGACGATGAACAACGCGATCGGCCTGTCGCCGACCGCATTCGGGTTCGGCGGCGGCCTGTTCTTCATCGGCTATTTTCTGTTCGAAGTACCGAGCAATCTGATTCTCCATCGTGTCGGCGCGCGCATCTGGATCGCACGCGTGATGATCACGTGGGGCATCGTGTCGGCCGTGTCCGCGTTCGCGGCCGGGCCGACCAGCTTCTACGTGCTGCGTTTCCTGCTCGGCGTGGCGGAAGCCGGCTTCTTCCCCGGCATCATCCTGTACCTGAGTCTGTGGTTTCCCGCGAAGCAGCGCGCGGTGGCCGCCGCGTGGTTCATGGCGGCCGCGCCGATCTCGACCGCGATCGGTTCGCCGCTGTCGGGCGCGATCATGCAGATGCCGCCGATGTTCGGGTTCGCCGACTGGCAGATGCTGTACATCGTCGAAGCGCTGCCGGCGGTCGTGCTCGGCTTCGTCGTGCTGAAGCGCCTGACCGATGCGCCGTCGCAGGCCGCGTGGCTGCGCGCGGACGAGCGCGACTGGCTGATCGCGAAGCTGAAAGCGGAAGCGGACGCGCGCCACACGCACGCCGGGCACACGGCTGGTGCGTGGCAGGCGCTGCGCGACCCGCGTGTGCTGGCGCTCGCGCTGATCTACTTCGGCACGTCGGCGGGGCTGTATACGCTCGGGCTGTGGGCGCCGCTGATGGTCAAGCAGTTCGGCTTCAGCGCGTTGCAGACGGGCCTGCTGACCGGTATTCCGAGCATCGCCGCCGTGGTCGCGATGATCGGGTGGGCGCGGCATTCGGATCGCACCGGCGAGCGCACGTGGCACGTCGTGATTCCGTGCGTGCTGGCGTGCATCGGCTTCGTGTTCGCGGGGCAGGCGAGCACGGCGCTGCTGACCGTGCTCGCGCTGGTCGTCGTCAACATCGGGATCAGTGCGGCGAAGGCGCCGCTGTGGGCGATGCCGAGTGCGTTCCTGTCGGGGGCCGGCGCGGCGGCGGGGATCGCGATGATCAATTCGATCGGCAATCTCGGCGGGTTCGTCGGGCCGTTCGCGATCGGTTGGCTCAAGCACGCGACGGGCGGGTATGCGGCGGGGCTGTACGTGGTGGCCGGCACGCTCGCGGTGTCGGCGGTCGTCACGCTGATGCTGAGCCGCAAGGGGGTGCGGGAAGCGGCCGTGCCGGGCGTGCGGCATCACTCGTAAGCGCGGCAATGTGCGGTGCGGGGCGGCCGGACGGGCGCGTGGCGTACCCGTCCGGCTTCATGCGTGGCGGCGCGCGATCAGCGGTGCGTGGCGTCAGTCCATGTTCGCGCGCGGGAGCCGCTACGAGGCCGTCGCCGCGACCTGCTGCGCGATGCGTGCCGCACACGCATCGGGTGTCGCATCGGACGTATCCAGCACCATCTCGCTGAACGCCCGCGCCGCATACCCTTCCCGATACATCTCGGCGATCCGGTTGCGCTCCCAGTCCGTCAACGCACGCGAGCCGCGATTCGACGCCGCGACCGCTTCGGGCGGCGCGAGCGTGACGACGAACAAGCGCGCGTCACGCGCGTCGCAGGCCGCGCGCAGCCGTTCGAATTCCGCTTCGCCGATCGGGTAGGCGATGACCAGATGGCGTTCGCGTGCGGTTGTGACCTGCGTAACGAGGCGTTCGAGCGCGATCGCCCATTGCACGTCGAACGGCGCGTCTTCGGGCGCATCGTGATCGTCGCCGTCGATGAAGCGCGCATCGGGCAGCACGCGTGCGAGCGCGCGGCCGATCGTCGTCTTGCCGCTGTTGATCGGCCCGTTCAGGTGAATGACGGTCAGGATGGTCATGAGTCGACGCAGGAATCGGACGATTCGCAGCTTGCCATGACTGGCGCGGCGGTGCAGTGCCGTTGAGGCGTCACGCGGCGGGATGCGAATACGGCGGGAAAGCGGACAGGCGGGGAGAGGGGAAGCGGCAGGCTGCGTGCGTAACGATGCGCCACACGGGCAGCCTGCCCGACCGTGCCGCATACGACGATGCGGCACGGCGTCGAACGACGCGACTTACTTGTCGCCGTCGCCCTTGATCTGCGGCAGCGCCGACGTTTCGCCCGGCGTCAGCAGCCCGACTTGCGAATACACGCGCAGCTTGTCGCGCGTATCGGTGATGTCGAGATTGCGCATCGTCAGCTGGCCGATCCGGTCGCGCGGCGAGAACGTCGATGCCACCTTCTCCATCGACAGGCGTTCCGGCTGATACGTGAGGTTCGGCGACTTCGTGCTCAGGATCGAGTAGTCGTTGCCGCGGCGCAGTTCGATCTTCACTTCGCCGGTGATCGCGCGTGCGACCCAGCGTTGCGCGGTTTCGCGCAGCATGATCGCCTGCGGGTCGAACCAGCGGCCCTGGTACAGCAGGCGGCCGAGGCGGCGGCCGTTCTCGCGGTACTGCTCGATCGTGTCTTCGTTGTGGATGCCGGTGACGAGACGCTCGTACGCGATGTACAGCAGCGCGAGGCCCGGGGCTTCGTAGATGCCGCGGCTCTTCGCCTCGATGATCCGGTTCTCGATCTGGTCGCTCATGCCGAGGCCGTGGCGGCCGCCGATGCGGTTCGCTTCCAGCAGCAGCTCGACCTGATCCTTGAACTCGACGCCGTTCAGCGCGACCGGCTGGCCGGCTTCGAAGCGCACCGTCACTTCCTCGGCGGCGATCTTCACGTCGTCGCGCCAGAACGCGACGCCCATGATCGGGTTCACGATCTTGATGCCGCTTTCGAGGCTTTCCAGATCCTTCGCCTCGTGCGTCGCGCCGAGCAGGTTCGAGTCGGTCGAATACGCCTTCTCGGCCGACATCTTGTATGCGAAGCCGGCCTGGTTCATGAATTCGGACATTTCGGCACGGCCGCCGAGCTCATCGATGAACGTCTGGTCGAGCCACGGCTTGTAGATCTTCAGATCCGGGTTCACGAGCAGGCCGTAGCGGTAGAAGCGCTCGATGTCGTTGCCCTTGTACGTGCTGCCGTCGCCCCAGATGTTGACGCCGTCTTCCTTCATCGCGGCGACGAGCATCGTGCCGGTCACGGCGCGGCCGATCGGCGTCGTGTTGAAGTACGTGACGCCGGCGGTCGTGATGTGGAACGCGCCGCTTTGCAGCGCCGCGATGCCTTCGGCGACGAGCTGCGCGCGGCAGTCGATCAGGCGGGCGCCGGCTGCGCCGTATTCGATCGCGCGTTTCGGGATCGCGTCGTAATCGTCTTCGTCGGGCTGGCCGAGGTTCGCCGTGTATGCGTACGGGACGGCGCCCTTCAGTTTCATCCAGTGCAGCGCGGCGCTGGTGTCCAGGCCGCCGGAGAAGGCGATACCGACCTTCTGGCCGGTCGGGAGGCTTTCGAGAATCGTGCTCATAGGAATTACCGTGGATTGAAGCCGGTGGGATCGTATTTCGCGGAATATGCGAGTATCGGCTGTCCGGGAAGTTGGGGCAAGGGTTGATTTTGGTGCGGAACCGGCGTCGCGCCTGTCGCGGCGGGCCTGACGGGCGGTGAGCCGGCTGGAGAACACCGTGCCGGACGGCGTTGTATCGCCGCCGAAACGCGCGCGGACGAGCCGGCCGCCGGCCGATTTCCGGGGCCGGATCGGCCGTCAACCCAGTTCGCGCTCCTCGGCGCGTCGCTTCATTTCATCGAAAGGCATATGAAAGAATTGCGCGCCCATCCGGCCCCTCAGATATTCCACGACCGAGCGGTATCGAGCAGCCGCTCGCGCAACTGATCGACTTCGCCGGCCAGCTTGGCCGTGATCGACACGTAGCCGGACAACTGCGGCGGCGGCGCGTCGTGCAGCGGGTCGACTGGCCGCCGGCGCGGGGCGAGCCGGCTCGGCGTGCCGAACTTGAGCGCGCGGCTCGCGCCGACCAGCGTGTCGCGGATGCGCCGGTTCAAGGTCTTCATCTCGACGCGCATGTATTCGCGGGCCGCCACGTCGTCGGCGGCCGGCAGCGCGCTCGACAGGATTTCCAGATAACCGATGCACAGGCGCAGGCTGCGCTGGATCGCCTCGAGCTGCGTCATCGACGTCTCGCATTCCTTCGACACCGACGGCATCAGCGAGCGCAACTGCACGAGCAGCGTGCTCAGCGCGGCCATTTCCTTCAGGTGCGCGTCGTCGGTGACCTGACGGTCGCCCGCGAGCCGCGCATGCACGGCCGCGCACGCGCGTAGCGCGTCGGCGAGCTTGTAGCGCCACGAATAGGTCGCGTAGAGCGGCAGCGCGAACGAGAACGCCAGCGCGATCGCGATGCCGGCCAGCACGTTCACCGCGCGCCACAGGCCGTCGACGATCTCGTTGTCGCCGTGCCCCGCGACGATCACCATCGTGATCGCCGACAGCAGCGCGATGTAGCCGGCCTTGCCGATCGCGTGATACGCGCAGACGCCGCACCAGACGGCCATCAGCAGGTAGATCGCGAACGGCGCGTGCAGGAACGAGTAGAGGAGGATCAGCCCGAGCCCCGCCAGCGCGCCGATCGACGTGCCGAGCGCGCGCTCGGCCGCCTTCTTGCGGATGTTGCCGTGATGCTGCAGCCCGCCGACGACGATCAGCACGGTGATCGTCGACCACTCGCCATGCGGCACATTCAGCCCCGTGGACAGCGCGATCGACACGAGCACCGCGAGCGCGACGCGCGCCGCGTGGATCAGCTTCGCGTGCCGGTAGCGGCGGTACGGGTCGAGCAGCGGGCGGAGCGCGTGGCGCACGAGAGGCGGCAGTCGGGTCGGGAGCGGGGCAGTCATGACGAAGCGGAAGTGGCCGGAACGCGCACGGCGGCCCGCGCGGGCCGGCGCCGCGCCGCCTGCGCAGCAGACGTAACGCTAGCCGAACATAGGTGGGCTGTCCACGGCGGGGCCGCCGGGCAGCCGCGTCCGACCACGGGACGGCGCGTCACGCGTCGGCCGCGGTCGACTGCGCGTCCAGCACGCGGTTGCGGCCGCCGGACTTCGCGCGGTACAGCGCTTCGTCGGCGCGCCGCAACAGTGTCGCGGCGTTCATCCGGCCGTCGTCCGCGGTGGCCGTGCCGATGCTGACCGTGACGCGCCCGTACTGGCTCTTCACGTGCTCGATCCCGAGCTCCGCGATCGCGCGCCGGATGCCTTCGGCGACGGTGGCCGCGCCTGGCCCGTCGGTGTCGGGCAGCGTGACGACGAATTCCTCGCCGCCGTAGCGCGCGACGTGATCGCTGTCGCGGCGCAGGCAGCGCGACAGCGATTGCGCGACCTGGCGCAGCACGTCGTCGCCGGCCGGGTGGCCGTAGTAGTCGTTGAACGCCTTGAAGTGATCGACGTCGACGAACAGCACGGACAACGGCCGGCCGCTGCGCGACGCGCGCTGGGTCTCCTTCGCGAGCACCGTGTCGAACGTGCCGCGGTTGTCGAGGCCCGTCAGCGAATCGGTGTGCGCGAGCCGGTACAGCTTCGCTTCGGCCTCCTGCCGGCGTTTCAGCTCGCGCGACAACGCGAGCGAGCCCCACGCGATGAACGCCGTGAACAGGCTCATCAGCACGATGGTCCAGATCGCGCGGTGGTGCCACGACGCGTAGATGTCGATCTCGGCGGGCGCGACGTCGACGATCAGCGGCAGCCCGGCGAGATGCTTGTAAACATAGACCCGCCGCACGCCGTCGATGGCGCCGACCCCGGTCAGCTCGCCGGTGCGGCTGCGTTGCGCGTCGATGAACAGCGGCGAGTCGTGCAGGTCGAGGCCGACCACCCGGGTGTCGTACGGCAGGCGCGATACGAGCGTGCCGTTGTCCTCGACGATCGCCGCGCTGCCGTGCCGGCCGACCGCGAGGCCGTCGAGCAGCGCGCGGAAGTAGTCGATGCTGAGCGTGCCGACGACGATCCCGCCGAAGGTGCCGTCGGGCCGGTTGATCCGGCGGCTCAGCGCGATCGTCAACGCGCCGCCGCGCAGCCGCGACGCATACGGCCGGCTGATGTAGAGGCCGGGGGCGAGCCGGTCGCGATGCACGGTGAAATAGTCGCGGTCGGCGAAATTGCCTTGTCGCGCGGGCGACGCGCTCGAATCGATCGCGATATTGCCGTGCGCATCCATTACGAAAATCGAACCGAGATAGGCGCCGGTCGCCGCGCGATCGAACAGTAGCCGGTGGCGCTGGCGCGGCGGCAATGTCATCAGTTCCGGATCGGCCACGCCATCGACGACGTTTTGCAGCGACAAATCGTAGAGTTCGATATTGCGCGCGATATCGCGTTCGATCAGCAGCATCAGGTTGCGCGCATTTTCGACCGCATGGCCATACGCGTCGCGTCGCGCCTCGATTAATAGCGACGTGGAAAGTCCCCAACTGAACATCAGCAGGACGATGCCCGCCACGAGTACGCCGCGGGGCGACAGAATGCGTGCCACGATCGACGCGGTATGGCGGCGCAGCGTGGCGGGCAGCGGGAATGACTTCATCCTCGGGGGTGGCGGGCGGCGGCTACTCGCGTCACTGGCGGTTCCACGCGCTGATTATTTTGAATTAAGCGTCATTATCCCGCGAATTCCTGAAATTCGCGCGCGCATGCAAAACATGCATGCGGCGACGGCGATTCGAAACGGTTACGCATCATTACCGCAGTGCGCGCGGGCGATTTGATTTGAATCAATCGCCAGTGTCGGCCTTTTCGTCTGATTAATAACGCGCTGATCGGTCGATTTTGCGTATTGAATCCGGTATTTGGCGGATCGAGACAGGATTACGCGCGGCGGGGGAAATGAAAATCGAATGACCCGCCGTCATCGAGGTTTTCACGACGCCGGGCGGCAGTGGCGCGGCCGACACGGCCAACCCGTTGATTCTGCAAAATCCGCGGCGGTGGCGGCGGGCGGGGCGAGCGCAGCTGCCCCCCTATCGAATCAGGTAGAATCCGCGCTTCGCCGCAGGCGCCCGCCGCGCAACGCGTATCGGGGCCGCATCGAATGCATCGCAGGACGCGTCCCGCGCTCCGATACCGCATGCGCCGGCTACGGATGCCGGCCTGCTCAACGTTCGTCTCGTTTATGTCCGCCATTCCGAATTCCGACCCACCCGGTTCGTCCGCGAACCCACCCAAGCTTCATCGCGCGCTGAAGGCGCGCCACCTGACGATGATCGCCATCGGCGGCTCGATCGGCACGGGCCTGTTCGTCGCGTCCGGCGCGTCGATTTCGCAGGCCGGCCCCGGCGGCGCGATGGTCGCGTACATGCTGATCGGCCTGATGGTCTACTTCCTGATGACGAGCCTCGGCGAAATGGCGGCGTTCATGCCGGTGTCGGGCTCGTTCGCGACCTACGGCGCGAAATACGTGGACGAAGGCTTCGGCTTCGCGCTCGGCTGGAACTACTGGTACAACTGGGCGGTGACGATCGCGGTGGAGCTCGTCGCCGCGCAGCTCGTGATGCACTACTGGTTCCCGGACGTGCCGGGCGTGTGGTGGAGCGCGGCGTTCCTCGCCGTGATGTTCCTGCTCAATGCGCTCACCGTGCGCGGTTTCGGTGAAGCCGAATACTGGTTCGCGCTGATCAAGGTCGTCACCGTGGTCGCGTTCATCGGCGTCGGGCTGCTGATGATCTTCGGCATTCTGAAGGGCGCGCCGGCCAACGGCTGGGGCAACCTGACGATCGGCGACGCACCGTTCGCGGGCGGGCTGCCGGCGCTGATGGGCGTCGCGATGATCGCGGGCTTCTCGTTCCAGGGCACCGAGCTGATCGGCGTCGCGGCCGGCGAATCGGAAAACCCGCGCACGACGATTCCGCGCGCGGTGCGCCAGGTGTTCTGGCGCATCCTGCTGTTCTACGTGTTCGCGATCTTCGTGATCGGCGTGCTGATTCCGTATACCGACCCGAACCTGCTGAAGACGGACGTGACCGACATCGGCGTGAGCCCGTTCACGCTGGTGTTCCGCCACGCGGGTCTTGCCTTTGCCGCTGGCGTGATGAACGCGGTGATCCTGACGGCCGTGCTGTCGGCCGGCAACTCGGGCATGTACGCGTCGACGCGGATGCTCTACAACCTCGCGACCGAAGGCCGCGCGCCGAAGGTGTTCGCGAAGCTGTCGCCGGGCGGCGTGCCGCGCAACGCGCTGTATGCGACCACCGCCGTCGGCGCGCTGTGCTTCTTCACGTCGCTGTACGGCGACAAGACCGTCTACCTGTGGCTGCTGAATACATCGGGGATGACGGGCTTCATCGCGTGGCTCGGCATCGCGGTCAGCCATTACCGGTTCCGCAAGGGCTACGTGAAGCAGGGTTACTCGCTCGACCAGTTGCCGTATCAGTCGAAGTGGTTCCCGTTCGGCCCGCTGTTCGCGTTCGTGCTGTGCCTCGTGATCGCGCTTGGCCAGGATTACCAGGCGTTCCTCGCGAACCGGATCGACTGGGCCGGCGTGGCCGCGACCTATGTCGGCATTCCGCTGTTCGTCGTCGTGTGGCTCGGCTTCCGGTTCCTGAAGAAGAGCCGGTTCGTGCGCTACGAGGACATGGAGATCGCGCCGTGGATCGCCGCGAGCCGCGGCGCGCAGCGGCAGCCGGTGACGAACCGCGAAACCACGGGCTGACGCCGGCGCGGCAGGCGGCCGCGCGACGGTCGACGAAACGGGAAGCCGCGCGCTTCCCGTTTTTTTTGCCCGGCTATTGCCTGCACGGGGTCAAAGCCGGTTATATTGCCCGACCCTACCGGGCCACGGCCCGGCCGGCGCGACAGGCGCGGCGCGGATCGGCATCCGGCGCGCGCGACGCGCGGCGGCCGGCGAGATACCCGGCGTTTTCATCGTTCCAGCCGGGTCGACATGGCCCGCGGAGCGCGCAACCCAGAGGAATCCATGAGCGCATCACCCGCCGAGCGGAAGGCCGGACCCGTTTCCATCGTGCGAATCGAAGCCGCGATCAATGCGTGGCGCGAAGTGTACCCGCCGGCGCCGGACGGCGAGGACGGCTACGCACTCGACGCCGGCAGCAACTGCCTGGCCGAGCTGTACGGCACGATGATCTGCTATCAGTTGCCGGACGTGCCGCTCGACTCGCTGAGCCACGAGCAGCGCGACGCGTTGTACGCGACCGAGGTGTGATGCGGTCGGCACGATGCCGCGGCGCGGCGTCGGTGAACGAACGGGAAGCCACGCGGCTTCCCGTTTTGCTTTGCGCGGCCTCGGGCGTCGCCAAGAGCACCACGCGGCTCGAGCCGGTTTCGGCGCCGGCTGAGGTATCGTGACGGGATCGGGAAGCAGGCGATCGAGGAGGCCGGTACGAAGCCGGCGAGGGTGACCGGTGCGGACGCTGTCCGCGCGGCGCCGGATGAGCGTCCGTTGCCTGTCCCGGGAGGATTCGAACATGGAGTTGAGACATCTCCGCTACTTCGTCGCGGTAGCCGAAGAGCGGAATTTCACGCGGGCGGCGGAACGGCTGCATATCGCGCAGCCGCCGCTGAGCCGGCAGATCCAGCAGCTCGAGGAAGCGCTCGGCGTGCCGCTGTTCGAGCGCACCGCGCGGCCGCTGAAGCTGACCGATGCCGGGCGCTTCTTCTATTCGCACGCGGTGCAACTGCTCGCGCAGACCACCGAGCTCGAATCGATGACGAAGCGGGTCGGCAAGATCGAGCGCAGCATGTCGGTCGGTTTCGTCGGCTCGACGCTGTACGGGATGCTGCCGAAGATCATCCGGCGCTTTCGCAGCGAATATCCGGCCGTCGAGCTGAGCCTGCACGAGATGTCGACGATGGACCAGATCAAGGCGCTGAAGGAAGGGCGCATCGACGTCGGGTTCGGCCGCATCCGCCACGAGGACCCGAGCGTGCGGCGCGTCGTGCTGCGCGAGGAGCGGATGATCGTCGCGCTGCCGGTCGGCCACGTGCTCGACAGCGCGAAGCCCGTGCTGTCGCTGCACGATCTCGTCAACGACACGCTGATCATCTTTCCGAAGGCGCCGCGCCCGAGCTATGCGGACCAGGTACTCGCGGCCTTCCACGACCGCGCGTTGCAGCCGCGCAGGATCTACGAGACGCGCGAGTTGCAGATCGCGCTCGGCCTCGTCGCGATGGGCGAGGGCGTGTCGGTCGTGCCGCAGAGCGTGTACGGGCTCAAGCGCGACGACATCAGCTACAAGCCGCTCGACGATCCGAACCTCGTGTCGCCGATCATCATGAGCATGCGCATGCTCGACGAATCGGAGGACATCCGCGCGATGCAGGCGCTGATCTACCGGCTGTACGACGAAGCGCAGATGGAGTATCTGCCGCCGCAGCCCGAATGAACGCACGGGCGGCAGGGGCTTTTCTTGACGCTGCGCGCGCCGGCAGGCCACCATGCCCGAATTCGATGCGGCTGCCGACGGGCGGCCGCTTTCATGCAGACGACCGACACATGACCGATATCGTGACCGAGGAGACGACCATCGAGACGCCGCAAGGGCGGCTCTTTGCGAAACGCTGGCATGCGGGGCCGGCACGGCACGCGGCCGCGCCCATCGTGCTGCTGCACGATTCGCTCGGCTGCGTCGACCTGTGGCGCGACTTTCCCGCGCAGCTCGCCCGTGTGACGCAACGCGACGTGATCGCGTACGACCGTCTCGGTTTCGGTCGCTCCGATCGGCATCCGGGCACGCTCGGCACGACGTTCGTGCGCGACGAAGCCGATCATGCATTCGCTGCGGTACTGGAACAGCTCGGCGTCGATGCGTTCGTCGCATTCGGGCACAGCGTCGGCGGCGGGATGGCAGTCGGTTGTGCGGCCGCGCATCCAGCGCGTTGCCGCAGCCTCGTGACGGTCGCCGCGCAGGCGTTCGTCGAGGATCGCACGCTGGCCGGCATTCGTGACGCGGGGCGGCAGTTCGACGAACCGGGGCAACTCGACCGGCTCGCGCGCTATCACGGCGACAAGGCCGAATGGGTGCTGCGCGCGTGGGTCGATACGTGGCTGTCGCCGGCATTCCGCGACTGGAGCCTCGACGACGACTTGCCGCGCGTGCAGTGCGCGACGCTCGCGATTCACGGCGAAGACGACGAATACGGGTCCGACGTGCATCCGAAGCGGATTGCCGCGCGCGTCGCGGGGGCGTCGTCGTTCCTGTTGCTCGCGCGCTGCGGGCACATGCCGCACCGCGAGCGGACGGACGACGTGCTGGCCGCTGTCGCGACGCTGCTGCGCGACGCGGGCGCCTGAGCGTTCGTCATCGCCAGCGGGCGGATGCCCGCCGGCCGTCAGAACGAAAGCTGGATCGCGAGATCGATCGCCAGCAGTACGATCGATAGACCGATGCCGAGAATCACGTTCGGCAAGCGGTGCTCGAAATCGCGATGATCCTTGCGCATCGCCGCGCCGAGCAGAAAGATCGCCTCGACGACGATCTGCAGTCCGACGAACAGCAGCATCAGCAGATACTCGTAACCCATCTGCTTGAACGCGACGAATTGCATCCCGTGATCGCGAATCCACTGGCCGACGCGCAGCAGCTCGTAGACGAACAGCAACGCGGGGAACAGGTAACTGATGAAGTAGGTCGGCGCGGTGGCGTGCCGTAGTTCGGGGTGGAAGTGCTGATGCGTGGTAGCCATCACAACCCTCCTTGCAACGCGTGATTGCGGTCGCGACGGCGGCGCGTGTCGCGTGCGAACGACGGGATTACCCGATGCACAGTGCGCAGCCGTACGACATGAGCATACTGCTGCGCGGGAAATTTGGCATGCGAAGTGTGGGTTCGTTGTAACAAAATGTGTGCGCCACGCGACGCGTCGGCTGCGTCACCGCTTCGCTTCCGCGCCTTCGATGAACAGCTTCGCGACCGATTGAAACTCCCGTTTCAGCGACAGCCCCGGCACGGTCAGCCAGCGCAGCATCGCCGCGAGATACAGGTGATGGAACCACGTCGCGAGCTGATCGGCCCGCAGCGCCGCATTCAGTTCGCCGGATTGCTGACCGGCGGCGATCAGTTGCTGCCACACCAGTGCGATGTCGCTGCCATTCTCTCCCGCACGCTCCGGTTCGGCTGCGCCGATGCTCAGGAAACGGTGCCGCAGGTACGCGAGCAGGTACACCGGATGTTGTTCGCACCACGCTGCCGACGCGTCGAGCACGCAACCCATGCGCGATGCAAAGGTCTTGCGCCGCGCGACGTCGCGCTGCAGATACGCGAGATCGCGCGCGAGTTCGCCTTCGAGCCAGTGCGCGAGCACGGCTTCCTTCGTCGGAAAGTGGTTGTACAGCGTCCGTTTCGCGACATCGGCCTCGGCGGCGATCTGCTCCATCGTGACGGCCTCGTAGCCGTGCGCATCGAACAGGCGTGCGCCGGTCCCGGCGAGATGCGCGAGCATCTGGATGCGTTTGCGCGCGCGGCGGCCCGGATCGTCGGTCGGAATCGTCATGGCAGGGCGGTTGACTGAAAGTGTACGAATTGCATTAGTATACGACGTGCACTTTTACGAAACCATTCTTTTCCGTCGTGCACGAGGAGCTCCGCATGAAACTCGTCATCGCCACCTACGGCACCGAAGGCGACACGCGTCCGCTCGCGGCGCTCGGCCGCGCGCTGATGGATGCCGGGCACGAGGTCCGGCTGCTGGCCGATGCGGCGACGCTCGGGTCGGCCGCCGCACTTGGCGTGCCGTCGGCGCCGCTGTCCGGCGATATCCGTCACGCGATTGCGCCGGAGGGCGCGTTGGCCGATGCGGTGCGCGGGCGCGGCGGTTTCAACGACACCTCCAAGGCGCTCGCGGCGATCGCGAATGCGAACACGGCCGCATGGATGCGCGAAGTGGTGGACGCTTCGGCCGGCTGTGACGCGCTGCTCGTGTCGGGGCTCGTGTCGTTCGTCGGCTTGTCGGTCGCAGAATATCGCAGCATCCCGGCAATCGGCACGGGCATGATCCCGATCACGCCGACCGCCGAATTCGCGTCGCCGTTCCTGCCGCCGGGGAAGGTGCCGCGCTGGCTGAATCGCGCGAGCCACCGGCTAGTGAATGCGCTGCTGTGGCAGGCGTTCAGGAAGTCGACGAATGCCGCGCGCGCCGGCGTATGCGGATTGCCGCCGCGCCAGCACGTGTGGACCGATCATCCGATGCTGTATGGCGTGTCGCCGGCGCTGCTGTCCGGCCCGGCCGACTGGCCGTCGAACGTGCAGGCCTGCGGCCAGTGGCGGATCGATGCGCGTGCGTGGGCGCCGTCGCCCGAACTCGCGGCGTTTCTCGACGCGGGCGAGCCGCCCGTGTACATCGGTTTCGGCAGCATGGCCGGCTTCGATCGCGCGGCGATGGCCGCGGCGTTGACGCAGGCGCTGGCCGGCCGGCGCGCGCTATTCTATCCGGGCTGGAGCGGCATCGATGCGTCGCTGCTGCCCGCGCACGTTCGCGTGATCGGCGACACGCCGCACGACTGGCTGTTCCCGCGCGTCGCGATGGCGGTGCATCACGGCGGCTCGGGCACCACGCATTCGGCCGCGCGGGCCGGTATTGCGTCGGTGGTCGTGCCGTTCGCGGGCGATCAGTTCTTCTGGGGGAACCGGCTGCAACGGCTCGGTGTCGCGGCTGCGCCGGTCGCGGGGCGGCGTATGGACGCCGTCGCGCTGGCGCGGGCCATCGCGTTTGCCGAACAGGGCGAGACGAAGGCGCGTGCGACAGAACTCGGTGCGCGCGTCGCGCAGGAGGATGGCTTGAAGCGGGCCGTCAGTGCGATCGAACGATGGGTACGACCGCGCGCGAGGTGAGCCCGCGCATCGTCATCGGATCAGAAGTGCCCGGTGAACCGGTAGCGGCTGCCCGGGTGCCACAGATTGGCGACCGATGCGACCAGCCCCTGCGACCACGTGCGCCGATGCAGCAGCAGGCACGGTTCGCGATCGTCCATCGTCAGGTGACGGCGCGTTTCGGCGTCGGGCATCGCGGCTTCGATCCGGTATTCGACGCGCTGCAGCGGCGCGACGCGCGTCAGATACTGGTTCGGCGTCGTCGTCGTGAAGTCCTGCAATGCATATTCGGGCGCGCAGGCCGGGTTGACCCAGCGTTCTTCCAGTTGCACCGGCGTGTCGTTCTCGAAATGCAGCACGCGCGAATGGAAGATCGGGCTGCCGGTGTCGAGCTGCAGTTCGTCGGCGAGCTTCGCATCGGCGACGGCCGCGCCGACCTGCAGCACCTGCGCGCGATAGCCGTGGCCGCGCGCGGCGACTTCGTCGGAGATGCTGCGGATCGCGACGAGCGTCGATTCGTATTTCGGCGACGCGACATACGTGCCGGAGCCGCGCGTGCGCGTGAGCACCTGTTCGGCCGTCAGTTCGCGCAGCGCGCGGTTGACGGTCATCCGCGCGACGTTGAATTCGCGCGCGAGCTCGTTCTCCGACGGCACCTGGTCGCCTTCCGCCCACTCGCCGGCATGAATGCGCGCGAGGATGAAGTCCTTGATTTCCTGATAGATCGGTGTGGTCATGGGATCACGATTCAGAGTCGGCAGCGGGCCGCCGCCGAATGCCGATCCGGCGCGCGCCCGGCGCCGAGTGTACCGGTTTCGCGGGCGCGCCGGCCCGGATTCCCTGAATGATCCCCGTTCGGCCGGTGCGCGTCCATGCGGGATTGCACAGAGCGGCCGGCCTTCCGCGGCCCGCTTGCGCTCAGAACCGATGCCGGATGCCGACCGTTGCGACCACCTGCGTACGCGTCGACGAAGCCGCGAGCCCCGTGACGTTCGCGAACCCGAGCGTCGCGCCCGACGGCACGCCGAACGCGTGCTGGTACACGGTTTCCGCATACGCGTCGGTGCGCTTGCTCAGCGCGTAGTCGGCCATCAGCGTCGCCTGGTGCCACTTCGGCCGGTGGCTGTCGGTTGCGTCGTCGTAGCGGCCGTCGGTGAACGTATAGGCGCCCGTGAACGAAACCGCCGGCGTCAGCGCATAGCGCGCGTTGACTTCGTAGTTGTCGAAGCGCAGCGCATTCAGCGCGCCGGGCAGCGACGACGCGGCCGTCTCGTCGAACATCGTGTGCGTCCACAACGCGCCGATCGTCAGCCGGTCGAACGCATAGCTGCCGCCGGCGCCCATCACGCGCTGCCTCACGGCCGGGAAGTTCGGCGCGTCGTTCGCCGACAGTGCGCCGCCCGTCGTCAAGCCGCCGCGATTGAGTTGCAGGTACGCGGCGCCGAGGCTGACCGGCCCGTTCGCATACGACACGCCCGCACTGTATGCGCGGTTGTTCGCGAAGCCACCGGCCGCGTTGCCGAACCCGTACAGGCCGCCGAACTGCCAGCCGGCGAGCGTCGGGCTCGCGTATTTCACCGCGTTGTCGATGTAGAACGAATCGTCGAGGTTGTCGTTGTCGAACGGATGCGACGCGAGGTTGTTGCCGTCGCCGTTGTTCGCCATCGCGAGCGGGCCGAGATAGTCGACCACGGCGTCGTACTGGCGGCCGAGCGTCAGCGTGCCGTATTGGTCGCTCTGCAGGCCGACGTACGCACGGCGGCCGAACAGCGTGTTTCGATAGGACTGCATGCCGTTGTTCAGGTTGAAACCGCTTTCGAGGCGGAACAGCGCATGCAGGCCGCCGCCGAGATCCTCGTTGCCGCTCAGCCCGAAGACCGTATTCGACAGCAGGCCGCTGCCTTGCTGCCACGCGTGCTTGCCCGACTGGTTGTTCGTATAGGCGATACCGGCATCCAGCATCCCGTAGAGCGTGACGCTGCTTTGCGCATGCGCGACGGCGCTGACGAAGGCGAGCGAGAGGGTACCGACGACTGCTTTTTTCATTACGTGTGTTTCCTGGAAAGGCCCGTTGCGACGGGAACGGCGATTCGCCGCGCGTGGCCGTGCGGACATGCGCGTTCGAATCGATGAAAAGGGGAAGCGCGTGATGTGTGTCACGCGCGGCGGCGGCGAACGCCGGCTAGTGCTGCAACAGGCGGATCGTGCCGAACTCGGCGGCCGGCAGCACGCGCAGGATCGACAGGATCGCGGGCGATGCCTGCGAACGCGGGACTTCGAGCTCGATGCACGCGCACCCGGTGCGGTGGTCGAGCGCGGCCGTATAGAAGTTGAGCGCCGCGCCGACCGCCTGATGCAACCGGCGTCGCACGAGCGCGAGGTCGTCCGCTTCGATGCGGATCGACAGCAGCACGCGTGCGTCCGCGAAGGAACGGCGCCGCGAGCGATGGGCAGCAGATCGCATGAAGCGGCAAGTTCCGTTCTGGTCGGTGTCATGTGCTCATCCCCGTCACGTCGTGCTCCGCACTGCGGAGGCCTCGTCTTGGACATGAAGCCCATTCTAGGAATCGCCGCGGCGAAACGGTGTATAGACTCGCCGCGCGTCTGCAAAGGGGGCGTAAACGTGCCGTGCGGTGCTGGCGCTCGAGGGCGAAGGGCATGACGAGCACGCGACGGCCACGCTGTCGTGGGATGACGGGCTGGCCCGCGTGGAAAACCGTCTCAGCCGGGGAAGTCTAGACAGCCGCCGCGCGCCGTTCGGCGGCTTCCGTACACCGCAAGAAAGCTGTCATTCAGCTTCGCGTAACCAATAATTAATTGAAAATTAAGGAAAATCCTGCGCGCGGCCCTAATCTGCCGACAATTAGAGATAAACACGGATTGCTGACCCCATCCCGGAAAAGGCAAAGTTGTATGTACAACTTGGGCGTCGCCGAAGGAGGCGATTCCCTGGTTGGAAGGGCGGGCAGCACGCCCGGAACCCGCCCGGTTTGCCTCCGACAGGAACGCCATGAAGAAACTCGCGCTCAGTATTGCCCTCGCCGCGCCGTTCGCGTGATACGTCCGGCTTGATGAGCCGGCAGCATCACGTCGTGCGTAGAACTCGTTTGATGTGCCGTTAATGGCTATCGACAATCCCGCCACCTCGTTCTGGGTCCCTCATATGATCTTCCAAGGATTTGGCCCGCTGCTGTGGGCCGGCACGGTCGAGACCGTGAAGCTCGCGGTGCTGTCGCTCGCCGCGTCGCTGATACTGGGCCTTGCAGGCGCGGCCGCGAAACTGTCGGCCAACCGCGTGCTCAAGTCGGTCGGCACGTTCTACACGACGCTGATCCGCGCGGTGCCAGACCTCGTGCTGATGCTGCTGCTGTTCTACGGGATCCAGATCCTGCTGAATAACGTGACGGACCTGCTCGGCTGGGACCAGATCGACATCGACCCCTTCGCGGCCGGCGTCGTCACACTGGGCTTCATCTACGGCGCGTACTTCACCGAGACGTTCCGCGGCGCGTTCCTCGCGGTGCCGCGCGGCCAGCTCGAAGCCGGCTTCGCGTACGGGATGAGCGGCTGGCGCGTATTTCACCGCATCCTGTTCCCGCAGATGATGCGCTTCGCGCTGCCAGGCATCGGCAACAACTGGCAGGTGCTCGTGAAAGCCACCGCGCTCGTGTCGATCATCGGCCTCGCCGACGTCGTGAAGGCGTCGCAGGACGCGGGCAAGAGCACGCTCGATTTCTTCTTCTTCACGCTGGCGGCAGGCGCGATCTACCTCGCGATCACGACGGTGTCCAACGTCGTGCTGCATCACCTCGAGAAGCGTTATTCCGTCGGCGTCCGGAGGCTCGCACTGTGATCGAACTCGTCGGCCAGTACTGGCAAAGCTATCTCTATTCCGACGGCTACCGCTTCAGCGGCCTCGCGATCACGCTGTGGCTGCTGGTCGTGTCGATCGCGCTCGGTTTCGCGCTTGCGGTGCCGCTCGCGATCGCGCGGGCATCGTCGAACCGCTGGATCTCCGGCCCCGTGTGGCTCTATACGTACGTGTTCCGCGGCACGCCGCTCTATGTGCAACTGCTGATGTGCTACACGGGTATCTACAGCCTGCAGGTCGTGCACGACCACGTGCTGCTCGACACGTTCTTCCGCAATGCGATGAACTGCACGCTGCTCGCGTTCGTGCTGAACGAATGCGCGTATGCGACGGAGATCTTCGCAGGCGCGATCAAGGCGACGTCGGCCGGCGAGATCGAGGCCGGGATGGCCTACGGGATGTCGCGCTTCAAGCTCTATACGCGCATCGTCCTGCCGTCCGCGCTGCGTCGCTCGCTGCCGAGCTACAGCAACGAAGTGATCCTGATGCTGCACGCGACGACGCTCGCGTTCACCGCGACGGTGCCAGACATCCTGAAGGTCACGCGCGACGTCAATTCGGCGACGTACATGTCGTTCCAGGCCTACGGCATCGCGGCCGTGCTGTACGCCGTCGTCGTGTTCGCGCTCATCTGGGCGTTCCGCAAGCTGGAGACGCGCTGGCTCGCGTATCTCTCGCCGCGCGGCCACTAACGCATTCGCACGATCCGCAACGAAGGACCCCGCATGTACAAGCTTACCGTTGACAACCTGCACAAGAAATTCGGCGACAACGAGGTGTTGAAGGGCGTGTCGATGAGGGCGAAGGCCGGCGACGTGATCAGCATCATCGGCTCGAGCGGCTCAGGCAAGAGCACGTTCCTGCGCTGTATCAACTTCCTCGAGCAGCCGTGTTCGGGGCAGATCACGATCGGCAGCGAGCCGATCCAGACCACGCGCGACCGCAACGGCTCGCTGCGCGTGGCCGACCAGAAGCAGCTGCAGCGGATGCGCACGAAGCTGTCGATGGTGTTCCAGCACTTCAACTTGTGGGCGCACATGACGGTGCTGGAGAACGTGATCGAGGCGCCGATGGCCGTGCTCGGCGTCGGCAAGGACGAGGCGATCGACCGGGCGCGCAAGTATCTGGAGAAGGTCGGCCTCGCGCCGCGCGTCGAGGGCATGTATCCGTCGCACCTGTCGGGCGGCCAGCAGCAGCGCGTGGCGATCGCGCGTGCGCTCGCGATGGAGCCGGAAGTGATGCTGTTCGACGAACCGACGTCGGCGCTCGACCCGGAACTGGTGGGCGAAGTGCTGAAGGTGATGCAGAAGCTCGCCGAGGAAGGCCGCACGATGGTCGTCGTCACGCACGAGATGGGCTTCGCGCGCAACGTGTCGAACCACGTGATCTTCCTGCATCAGGGGAAGATCGAGGAAGAGGGCGATCCGCAGCAGATTCTCGTGAATCCGAAGAGCGAGCGGCTCGGGCAGTTTCTGTCGGGGCGGTTGAAGTAAGTACGCGCACGGATTCGACCCGCCGCAAAACTGGAACGCTTAATGCTTGTCTCGCGTGATCCTTTCGATGAAGGAGCAACGCGATGAGCACGCCGACCACCACCGCTTTTTCCCATGTGAAGCCACAGGACACCGTCTTTCAAGGCGAGGGCCTGCGCGACTTCTTCCTGTACCGAGATCTCGGCATCGCCGCCGCGACGAACGGCAAGGTCGTCGCGCAACTCGTCAGGGCCAATCATGCACCGGAGGCGGGCACCGGCTGGCACCGTCACGAGGCCGAGTTCCATATCGTGATCATGCTGAAAGGCTGGGCGCGCTTCATGTACGGCGAACAGGAAACGCTGGTGGCGGCCGGCGACTGCGTGCATCAGGCGCCGGGGATCGTCCACTACCTGTTCGACTACTCGCCGGACATGGAGTACCTGGAGATCGTCGGGCCTGCCGACTTCAAATCGATCGACGTCGACGGCCCGTGCGCGGTGCCGGAGCCGACGCCGTGGGGCGAGGCCGGTGCGTAGCGTGCCGGTTGGGTGTGCGTTTTCGACGAACCGCCTGCACTCAGGCGGTTTTTTCTTGCTCCGCTGACTTTCGCGAACGGATTTTCGCTTAGACACATTCCTTCGAATTCCAAACGATCGCGAAGCTGAAGAACCAGAAAGAAAAGAAAGACATTCGTCAGCTGCGAGCATCGATTGGCGAGGCGATGTCAAAGATCGTCAATTGCACACGGGTGCGGTGCACGGCCCGTCGACGACCGGCGTTAAGGAGGTACCAGCCGGATCGCCGGCTGACCTGTCCGGGAGAGTTTCACCATGAACCGCATCGCGAAGATCCTGACGGCCACCGCACTGGCTTGCGCCGTGCTCGTGCCGGCACTGGCCGAAGCGCATTCGCACCGCGTGTGCCACTTCGATCATCACCATCACCGCGTGTGCCGCTGGGTGCGGTAACCGTCGCTGTTGCCGGGAAGGCCCCGGAAGTTTTCATCATTCAGGCAAATCAGGAGAGGACCATGAAAAAAACGATGTTGATCGCCGCGCTGGTCGCCGGCATGGGTGTGTCGATCGGTGCGTTCGCGCAGGTTCCGGCCAGCGCGCCGGCCGGCACGACCGGGCTGTGCAAGGACGGTTCGTTCTACTCGGGCGCATCGAAGAAGGGCGCGTGTGCGGGCCACAAGGGCGTGAAGACGTGGTACGGCGCATCGGCCGCCGCCGCGGCGAGCGCACCGGCCGCGGCGCCCGCAACGGCGGCTTCGGCTGCGCCGGCATCGGGCACCGCACCCGCGAAGAGTGCGGCCGCGACGACCGCCGCAGCGCCGGGCGGCGGCGCGGGCAAGGTGTGGGCGAACGACGCCTCGAAGGTCTACCACTGCTCGACCGACAAGTACTACGGCAAGACGAAGCACGGCAGCTACATGTCGGAAGCCGACGCGAAGGCGAAGGGCTACCACGCGTCGCACGGCAAGGCCTGCTCGTAACGAGCCGGCCCGGCGCGCGAGTCGTTTCGCTCGCGCGCCGTCCTGATGCCGCAGCAAACATCGCCCCGCCTCTCCGGCGGGGCGATTCACTGTGTCGCTAACCGCGTTCAGTGCGCGTGATCCGATTGCGCTTCGGTCGCCGTATCGATCGCGGCTGCGCGCGCATCGAGCAGCGCACGCAGCGTGACGTAGTGAGTGCCGCTGGTGTCGCCTTGCGCGTCCGCGGTGCGATCGTACGGCTCGTTGTCGTGGATCGTCGCGCGCACGATCGGATAGATCTGTGATTCCCATCGGCTGCCGTTGAACACGCCGTAGTGCCCCACGCCCGTCTGTACATGGTGCGTCTTCAGGTACGACGGCAACCCCGAACACAGTTCCTGCGCGGCCACCGTCTGGCCCACCGCGCAGATGTCGTCCTTCTCGCCTTCGATCGTCAACAGTGCGGTGCGATGAATCGCCGCCGGTTCGACGAGCGTGTCGCTCACCGCCAGCTCGCCGCGCGCGAGCGCGTACTGCTGGAACACCTTCTCGACCGTTTCCAGATAGAACTCCGCGGTGAGGTCGGCCGTCGCGAAATATTCGTCGTAGAAGTGCCGCAACGTATCGGCTTTCGCGGGGTCGCCTTTCGCGCGTTCGTAGTACAGATCCGCGAACGACGCCGCATGCCGGTCCGGGTTCATCGACATGAACGCGCCGACCTGCACGAAACCCGGATACACGCACCGCTGCGCGCCGACGAAACCCGTCGGCACCACGCTGATCAGGTTGCGCGCGAACCATTCGATCGGCTGGCTCGTCGCGAGTTCGTTGACCTTCGTCGGATTCACGCGGCAGTCGATCGGGCCGGCCATCAGCGTGAGGCTCGCGGGCTGCGCCGGATCGCCGCCGGCCGCCATCAGCGACACTGCCGCGAGCGACGCGACGGTCGGCTGGCAGATCGCCAGCACGTGCGCGTCCGGGCCGATGTGGCGGATGAAGTCGATCACATGCGTGACGTACTCGTCGAAACCGAAACGCCCGGCCGCCAGCGGGATGTCGCGCGGGTTGTGCCAGTCGGTGATGTACACGTCGTGGTCGGCCAGCATCGTGCGTACCGTGCCGCGCAGCAGCGTCGCGAAGTGCCCGGACATCGGCGCGACGATCAGCACGCGCGGCTGGCGCGCGACCGGCCGGGCCTTGCGGAAATGCAGCAGCGTCCCGAACGGCGTGGTCGTCGCGGCTTCCTCGACGATCGGCACCGTTTCGCCGTCGACGACGACCGACGCGATGCCGAACGGCGGCCGCCGATGCGAGAACGCGCAGCATTCGAGCAGTTCGCACAGCGCGTCGACCATGCGGCCCGTCGGCGTCGAAGTCGCCGGCGGCCACAGCGACATCGTCGCGCGCGTCGCGGCCGCCCACGCACGCGCCGGGCGCAGGCATTCCGCAGACCATTGATAAAACGGATAGGCAAGCAGGTTCATGACCGTCGCTCGTGACGCCGCAGTGAAGGGAACGAGGCAAGCCGTATGCCAGCATGCTCGCTGGCACGCGCGTTGCACGTGGTTCCGGAACGCGGCGGCGCGCGGTACGTGATGGCGGCAGGGCAAAGGCCGTGCATAGCCGCGCTGGTCGGCGTGCGACACGTGCCGCGATGCCGTGCCGCGTTGCGCCAGTTCGGCGAACGCGCCGCACAGGCGTGGTGCGGCCGTTCATGCGGCGCGTCCGTTTACGGTGCAGGGGCACGAACGACATTCAGCAGGGGAGCAACATGGAATCCAACGCACGGACGACGCTGACCATCAGCAGCCGCAATTATTCGTCGTGGTCGATGCGCGGCTGGTTGCTCGCGAAGCTGAGCGGGCTCACGTTCGAGACGATCAGCGTGCCGATCGATGCGACGTCGCGCGCGGAGCTGCTGCTGCTGTCGCCGTCGATTCTCGTGCCGTGCCTGACGCACGACGGCAACGCGGTGTGGGACACGCTCGCGATCGCCGAATACCTGAACGAGATCCGCCCGCAGGCGCGGCTGCTGCCCGAAGACCGGCATGCACGCGCGCATTGCCGGTCGATCTGCGGCGAGATGCATTCCGGCTTCAGCGCGTTGCGATCCGCGCTGCCGATGAACCTGCGCGGGCATTTCCCCGGCTTCCGGATCTGGTCGCGCGCGCAGCACGACATCGAGCGGATCGTGACGATCTGGCGCGAGTGCCTGGCCGAGTACGGCGGCCCCTGGCTGTTCGGTGCGGAGATCGGCATCGCCGACGCGATGTATGCGCCGGTCGTCACGCGCTTTCTCACCTACGACGTGAAGCTCGAACCGGACGTTGCCGAGTACTGCATGCGCGTTCTCGCGCATCCGTTCGTCGCCGAGTGGATCGAGGAGGCGAAGGCCGAGCACGAAGACATCGACGAGCTCGACATGGAGTTCTGACCCGACGCGGGCGGTCGCGGCAGGCTTTCAATTTCACTACTGGCGCAAGCGGCGAAACGAACGATCGATGCGCCCGCGCAATCCGCAAACGTTTTACCTTGATTTCGGTTCGAAACGAGTACGAATGCCCTAAAGGATGTTGCGCACGATGACGTAAACGAGTCACGGGGACGACTCGTGATCGCATGCTTCAGACGTGCGACGCGCGGTCCGCAATAACCAGCGCAGCAGGGGAATCGACTTGAATCGTCAGCAATCGTGGACGCGTACCGCGGCGCCCGGAGAAATCATCTATTCGGAGGGCTTCGCGGGCGAGCCCGTCCTCTTCCTCATTACCGACGGCAAGGTCGAGCTGTCCACGCGCTGCGACGACAAGCGCGTGATCGTCGCGACGCTCGGCCGCGGCGAGTTCTTCGGCGAATCGGCGCTGCTCGCCGCCGAACCGCGCGCGCATACCGCGAAGGCGCTGTCGTTCTGCCAGCTCACGGTCGTACCGGCCGGCGTCCTCGATGAAGAAATCGAGCGCGTGTCCGCGCTGCTGCGCCATATCGTGCGAACGATGATCCGCCGCGTGAAGCGCAAGGACGACCAACTGGCGACCTATACGCATGCCGACTTCATGCCGGGCGTGCTGTCGTATGCGCACGTGCTGTCGCTGATGGCCGGCGCCGATGCGCGCGAAGCGGGCGACACGTGGGCGCGCCGGCCGATGCAGGCGCATGCGGCCGAAACCTCGGTGCCGCTTGCCGAAGTGATCCGCAAATGCCGCGCGATTGCCGGCCATTCCCGGCCGCACGTGCTCGCGATGCTGCGACGCATGGAGAAGCTCAACCTCGTCACGATCGAAGCCGCGCAGGCTGATGGCGCCGGCAGCGCAAGCGACTACGCGGCTTCGTCGGATGCGCGCCAGGTCGTCACGTTCGACGCCGCACGCGTGATCGACCGCGCGCAACAGGTGGCCGATCACGATCTCGACCTGTCGATCAACAGCGAACTCGAACTCATCGAACTGGCCGATCTCGAATCGCTGATCGGCGTCGACAAGACGCTGCTGCTCAACAAGTTGTCGAACGGCGAGATCGCGGAAGAAGTGTTCGCGTTCCGCAAATCGAAGGTGCTCAACTACGTCGAACAGAAGGGCGTGGCGTACTTCTCGCGTCGCAACGGGCGCCGCGGCGGCGACGTGCGCGCGCTCGAGGATCTCGTGTGGATCGACCAGCGCACGCTGTTCGACGTGATCAGCGCGTTCGATACCTACGACCTCGCGAAGCTGATCGCGAACCTCGACGATCGCGCGGTGGCCGACAAGCTGTTTTCCGTGATGACCGAGGCGCGGCGCAACGAGGTGTCGTGGGTGATGCGCCGCGAACTCAAGCTCGATCCGGTCGAGATCGAGGACATCGAGCAGCGCGTGCTGGAGGCCGTACGTGCGGCGAAGGCGCCTGCCGCGGGTGCGACGGCCGTCGCGTCGGCTTCAGCGTCGGATGCGTGATACGGAGAACGCATATGGATCTGTTGACCCTGGTCGGTGTGGTGCTGGGCGGCGCGGCGATCGTGTTCGGGTTCGCGCTGGAAGGCGGGCACTTCTCGATGCTGTTCCAGTTCGAGGCGCTCGTGATCGTGCTCGGCGGCACGCTCGGCGCGGTGATGATCCAGAACACGTGGGCGCGCTTCTTCGATGCGGTGAAGCAGTTGCGGCTCGCGTTCGTGCGGGCCCGCGAAGTCGATCGCAAGAACCTGTCCGACCTGCTCGAATGGGGCGACCGCGCGAAGCTCGACGGGCTGCTCGCGTTCGAATCGATGGACGTGAGCGGGATTCATCCGTTCGCGCGGCGCGGGCTCGAACTGCTGGCGAACGGCGTGTCGACCGCTGTGCTCGAAGATGCGTTGCAACGCGAACTCGATGCGTACGAACGCAGCCGCCTCGCGGCCGTGCGCGTGTGGCAGCAGGCGGGCGGCTATGCGCCGACCTTCGGCATTCTCGGCTCGGTGCTCGGGCTCGTGCAGGTGACGAGCCATATTCTGGAGCCGGCGCAACTTGGGCCGGGCATCGCGGTGGCGTTCATCGCGACGCTGTACGGGCTCGCGTTCGCGAACCTCGTGTTCCTGCCGCTGTACGGCAAGCTGCGCGCGCAGATCGACAGCGAGATGCGGTTCCGCAAGCTGTATCTCGATGGCTTGCTCGCGATCTCGCGCAAGGAGTCGCCGCATACGATCGAGACGCGGTTGACCGGCGATGTGCGCGGGCGTGCGGCGGAATCGCTGGCGTGATGTTCGTGCGCTTCGTGCCTGCGCGTATCTGCACCTGTTCCTTACCGTTTGGCGAACCCGGATTCCTGACAGCATGACGGCTCGAACTGACGGCGCATCCGCTGCCGATCGCGACGATGACGAACTCGAAGGCGCGCAGTCCGGACGCTGGCTGATTTCGTACGCGGATCTCATCACGACGCTGATGGTGCTGTTTCTCGCGCTGTATGTGCTTCAGCTCGCGAAATACAACGCGCTCGATGCGCGGTATCAGACGCTTGCGCGGCAGGCTGGGGGTGCTGCGACTGCTTCCGTCGATGCTGCCAAGTCCGACCCTGCGCCGCCGTGGCTCGCGCTGCTCGATTCGTTGAAATCGAATGGACGCATTGCGCTGGTGAAGGCGCCGCATGGCATCGAGATCGGTATCGACGCGAAGATTCTGTTCAATGTCGGCGATGCTCGCTTGCTGCCCCATTCGTCGCCGGTGCTGAACCAGATTGCGCAAGCATTGAGCGAGCATGCAACCGGCGACATCCTCGTCGAAGGCCACACGGACAGCGTGCCGATCGCGAACGCGAAATACGAATCGAACTGGGAGCTTTCGTCGGCGCGGGCGGGGAGTGTGGTGCGCTACTTGACCGAGCGCGGTGTCGCGCCGCATCGGCTGGCGGCGATCGGGCGGGCGGATACGCAGCCGCTTGTCGCGGGGGACGATGCTGGTTCGAGAGCGCGCAACCGGCGTGTCACGATCTTCGTTGCTTACTGATCAGCGCTTTGTATTTGCGTTGTTCGCCGTGCATATAGGCGACCGCATATGCCCACCCATCCACAACATAACGAATCTCGAATGATCGCTATCTGAAATCAGCGATGCGGTTCTGCGCGTGCATGCCGATAACCCAATCTGGCTCAGACCGAGCGGTTATCGAGGGTTCCCCATGCATTTCTGGCGCAAGCTTTCCATTCAGAACAAGCTGATTCTCAGCATGACGAGTTGCCTGCTCGTGTTCGTCGCGATTTCGAGCGGGCTCAGCGTCCGTCTGATCGGCAACGCGGTGCGCGATCGCGTCGTCCGCGAAGAGCTGCCGACCGCCGTCAATGGCATCCGCGCCGACGTGCAGCGCCAGATGGCCGGCCCGATCGCCGCGTCGCGCATTCTGGCGCGCGATGCGTTCCTGCTGCAATGGGAAGCCGACGGCGAACCCGATGCCGGCACGCGCAACTGGATTCAGCTCGCGAAGAACGTGAAGGACGAGCAGAAGGCCGCGTCCGTGCAGTGGGTGTCGGTGAAGAGCGGCAACTACTACAACGAAGCCGGCCTGCAGCGGAAGGTGACCGACAAGGATCAGTGGCTGACCAACTTCCTGTCGTCCGGCAAGGCGTACGACGTGAACATGGATCGCGAGGTGACCGTCGGCGGCTACATGATGTTCATCAACAGCCGCGTGGAACTCGACGGCGTGCCGATCGGCGCGGCGAGCATGAGCCTGTCCGTCGATGCGCTCGCGAAGGGCATCTCGGCTTACCGGATCGGTGAGACCGGGTTTGCGTACCTCGTGCGCCCCGACGGCGCGATCATGATGCATCGCGATACGTCGCTGATCGACGGCAAGCATTTTCTGAAGGATGAGCGGGGACTGCCGGGGGATGCGTCGTCGACGCTGCTTGCGGGCAAGCCGTATGCGTACCTGAGCTATGAGGGTGATGGCGGCGCGCGCTTCATCGCGACGTCGTTCATTCCGGAACTGAATGCGTATGTGGTCGTTCAGGTGCCGCAGGCCGAACTGCTCGGGCCGGTGACGCGTGCGATTCGCAGCGCGGCGCTGGTGGCGGCGGTGGTGGGGCTTGGGGTTGCGTTGCTCGTGATCTGGCTGGTGGGGCGCGCGATTGCCGCGCCGATTCGGCGGGCGGCGACGCTGCTGTCGGAGATCGCCAGCGGTCAGGGCGATTTGACGCGCCGGATGACGGTGGAGAGCGAGGACGAGATCGGGCAGTTGTCGGATGCGTTCAATCGGTTCGTGTCGTCCCTGTCGACGCTCGTTCATCGGATTCGGGCGGCTTCGGCTTCGATTGCGACTGGGTCGGCGCAGATTGCTTCGGGGAATGCGGATCTGAGCGAGCGCACCGAAGGGCAGTCGAGCAACCTGGAGCGGACGGCTTCGTCAATGGAAGAGATCACGGCCGTGGTGCGCAACAACACCGAGACGGCGACTACCGCGGCGAAGATGATCAACGGTGCGGCGGATACGGCGGCGCGGGGTGGGCAGGTGGTGGGCGAGGTCGTGACGACGATGGAGCAGATCAGTGACGCTTCGCAACGGATTTCCGAGATCATCGTGATGATCGACAGTATCTCGTTTCAGACGAATATTCTGGCGCTGAATGCTGCGGTGGAGGCGGCGCGGGCGGGGGAGCAGGGGCGCGGGTTTGCTGTTGTCGCTTCGGAAGTGCGGAATCTGGCGCAGCGCAGTGCGCAGGCGGCGAAGGAGATTAAATCGCTGATCGAGCATAGCGCGGGGACGGTGGGTGCCGGGTCGCGGCTCGTTAGTGAGGCGGGGAAGGTGATGAGCGATGTTGTTGCGCAGGTTCAGGGCGTTAGCGCGATGATGAGTGAAATTGCGGAGGCTAGCCTGGAGCAGAGTGCCGGGATCGATCAGATTGGGGATGCGGTGCAGTCGCTCGATCAGATGACGCAGCAGAATGCGGCTTTGGTCGAGGAAAGTGCGGCGGCCGCGGAGAGTTTGAAGCAGCAGGCGGCGGAATTGACCAAGCTGGTTTCGGCTTTTAAGGTGGATGAGTAAGGGCTGGTTGATGGTTTGAGTTTGGGGCGTTTCTGAGGGACGGCTGCCGTGGGGTCACGGCGGCCGTTTTTTGTTGGCACAGGGTTTGGCGGCATTTATAGAAATGAAACGAATTTTCAGATCGAAGATTTTTGCAGGCCGGTGATGCTTCTCGCCACCACCGCTACAGAGGGCGCGAAGGTTGTTGAGTCACCGACGGATTCTTACCTGGTTTATCGGGGAGAGGGTTGCGGCAGAGGTGGGTGCGGCGAAGATGGAGGATAGGGGGCATGCCACAAAATAATACCGGCGACATGAACATACGGCCGGTTAAGGCGGGCAGGTCAAGGTGAAATGGTTTTCTGCACAGGCGGGAGTAACGTGCAAAGCTCTGTCGTCGATGACAGGAAACTGACTCTGTTTGTTACGACGGTTTCGCTTCTGAAGCGGCGGGTGAAGACTAGGGATATGAAGATCAAGTCGTGCCGATATCTTCGATAGCGAGACTTTTTATGCGGATGTGTTCGCTGAGGCCGCAGCGATGTTTCGGTCTGACGATTTTCCGGTGAAGAATGTATTCGACTGATGCGGTAAATGCTATTATTAATTTTCGTTGGAAAATCAATAAAATAATGGATTTAATCCTTGGTGGCGGCTCCTATTGATGGTGCCCGCGGATTTGAATTGCGGGCACGTGATCGGAATTTTATGTGGATTTGTCTATGTCACTGAAAATTTTGATCGCCCAGGGCTCCAATTGCAAATCGATACAGGAACCGTGCACTAGTATATGCGGCATACAAATGAGCTCCATCTTTTTTGTCTTCATCTCCGAAATCGCAAACGGATTTTATTGATATGCATTTTGGTCGTGGTTCTGATGCATATTGTGCGGCAGTAAAAACTGCATAAGTTTCCATTTCTACGCCGACTAAATTCTTGTGTTGATCTTTGACGTCATCCATAAGTGATGCTGCTTGTAGCACTGATGCTCCACTCGCCATCGCCTCGACGAGCACTTTAGGTGCTCGATCAACGACCTGCTTTCCATCAAAGTCTCGATAAACAGCTTTTAGCCATTCTTCGTTGTCAAGTCGTTTAACAATCCCGCGAAGTCCCTCGTCAAGGCGCCACGGATACGGTGCAGGCCGAAATTTGAGTTCGGACTCCGGTGTTTCACGAACCCACTTGCCACTGCCCCAGTCAAAACAGGGGTCCGCGATCAAAATATCTCCGATCTCCACCTTTCCTTTCACTCCTGCACAGATTCCGCTCATTGCTAAAAGCCGTGGTCGAAAGGACTGGATAAGTTTTGAGGCTGCAACTGCGGCCGCCGGCATCCCCATTTTAGGCGCCGCTACTGCGATAACGCTTATCTGACAATTGCCATTTGAAAAATTACCTGAAAAATATCGACTATGATCATAGTTTACTGGAAGTTCTTTCCAATCTGCTGGTAGAGCTAATATACTCTTAAGCTCTTCATCTTCCAGTGCGACGACAATACCAAGGTCAACATGATATGTTTGACCATCGTTCGAATAAGGTGGCCGCTGCATGTTGATCATATAGCGGACGGCCTCTTTAAGATGAGCTTGCCATCCCAGTTCCGAATAGGAAAATCTGACGAGTTTCCATAACGGAGACGCAAAAACTTCTTCAGCGGCCTCGGCTCCGTCATCGTATGCTGTCATTCCTATGATGCATCCCGGCGGTATTGCGTTGTTATTGTTCCGCACGAAACTCATGACCTCTAGGCCGGCCCCAGTCTCCGTCGGTTTGTCCGCCCGGGGCGGGATATTTATATCTAAAATAAGAAGATCAAATCTTCTCGCCGAAATCTGTTTCTTTGCTGATAGCGCATCGTCAACATAGGTTATTTGATCCAGGGCCACGCCCTCTACTTCTATCAGTGTTTCGATGAGTAGGCGGCGTTTTTCTGTTTCATCTTCAACAATAAGAATCTTTATCATTTTAAATATAATTGTTCGGTATAAGATTGTTCAAATCGTCTTGCCATTCGTTATCGGACGGTGAGAAGTATACGCTTCCGACAAACATGGATGGAAATTCTTTGGTGCAGAGCGTAGTCATTTCGGCGAAGCTCATTTCATCTTCGCCCTCACCAAAATGCTCTAGTTGTGTGATTACTACTACTCTTGTGGAAATATCTCGAAGGCGCAATTTTCTCATTAAATCGTAACCCCCCAGTGGTCGATTTCGTCCTTCTCTAACGTTCGGTCCTCGATCAAACGTAGGGAGGTTCATGTCCAGCAGAACTATATCCGGGCAAGTGGTCTCAATTGCCTTCAGGCCAGTCTGAAAGCTTCCATATAGTCTTATCGAGGCATCAGTAAAATGTTCTTGCAGATAAGCGCATATTAGATCGGCTTTTAGTTGATTGTCCTCGATGACATAGATTTTCATGCTGTCTCTCCCACGTCACCCAGTCGGAAAGTTGTCGTAAATTGTCTGTCGTCGGTAACGGATAGATTCAATGAATGAGATTTTCGTAGATCAAATTCAGCGATCCGCCATACTTTTGATAATCCTGAGCCACCCTCCTTTCGTGCTAGTCGCAGGGCGGAGTCGCGGCTATATCGAGCCATTGCCGCTTCAGCCTGAGCTCTTCTTTCGATCAGGTCGATCGACTCTGATAAAGAGTTAGTAATTTCTATCACGACATACGAGTTTTCCCGTCGAGCAGATACTTTCGTTTCGGGAACGAAATCCTCGTAACCTGAATGAAGAAGAACATTTTGAAGAAGAATGAAAAGTATTTCGCAGATGCCATCGAGCATGAAGCCTGGCAGTTTACCTTGGACATCCACATTCAATATAGGAACAATCTCGTATCCAACATAGCAGTTTGCAATCTGACGAAGTGCAACATGGGCGGCGATATCAAATTCAAACGGTTCTCTAATCAAATCAGTTGGCCGACGAAACCATTCGCTTACAACGTCCACGGCAGCGTCATACTGAGTGCGCGCGCGCGCGATTGCATCCGTGAGGGGGAGGAGTCGTTCGCGACTTATCTTTTCTTCGAGATTTTGGATAAGTGCGGTGAATGCTGATTCGACATGGCTGCGTGCGGAGGTGCCTAGTTCCAATCTAATTTCTTCCATAGAAGAATCGGCGAGTGCCCAGCATTTTGCAACTAAGCGATCCGCAACTTCGTCGAGTGTGGTTTCGCTATTGATGGTATTACTAATCTCCGCAAGTGAATCAGGCTCAACAAATAATGCGAACATGCCGTCGGGTGTTGGACTGCTTTTTATCCGAAGTCGACGTTCGAGATAAGTCGAGATCATTTCTTCCACCCGCGTAGTGAATCTCACCAAACATCGCCTTACGTGATCTATCTCCGTCTCGACTAAATGACTAAGTCGTCTCATCGTCAATTCAGGAATGTAGTGAGCCTTGTTTCGAGTCCTGCAAAGCAGACCTTCCGTTGCGAGGGGACCTCTTAAGTGACCTTCAAAAGCTCCATGCCGTATTGTCGTGCTCAAATGCGTATCTAAACCGTAAGCGGGACTATAGGCAAATTGGCTCGCTACCTCCAGGTACATCGTATGGAAGAGTCCTTCCAATTCGGATGTTGGTAATTTAAAATCACGAAACTCTAATAATCCTTGGGTATGGATCATCTCTTCAATGCGCTTGGAGAGTTTCTGAGCTTGATAGGTCAGCGCGGGAGAATTTTGAAGTTCCTTATAACGTGCTAGGCTGTCCGTTAGCGAAGCTTCGAAAGCATTGCGAATTCCGACTTCGTCAACGAATATCTTGCTCGTCTGAACTTTCTTTAATAATAGTGCGACATTCAAATCTCGGGTAATTATTCTAATTTCATCCTGATACGAGGCGGAGTTGTGTGCGTCGATTTTTAGGAGGTGTTGGCAGATTGCAATGCGCTCGCTCTCTACGTCATCCATGCTCTCAAATGCCGTGCAGTCATCGAGAATTCTTGTAGTGCAGACGTTTCGAAGGAAATATATGAAGCGTGATTTTGAGCAAAAATCAGGTTTGTTAAATAAGTCGGTTGGTCGATTTGCTCTTTGCTGGCCGATGACGTTTTCATAGATATCCGATAGTTCCCGATCCCATCGAGGATGCACATGCTTTGACAATATTTGCAGTAAGATGGAGAGATCTAGGGATGAAAGTAAAGCGGACTCGTCCAAGCATTTTTTTGCCAATTCCGCGAGCGGTAATTGTAGCGGCAAAGATTCACCTGCGACCGCTTGATCAACGATTAGTGCGAGGCATTGCGCATAACACTTGGCTGTGTAAAGCGCCTTGAATAAATACGTTTTACCCGTCATGGCAACATACGATATTTCACTTGCGGCGCATCGGGTGTATTTTTCAATCGCAAATTTAAAATCGGATGCACGAAAGGCTATGTGGCCTTCGTAAGCATCCTTTCTGTATGTGGGAAGCGCTGGAGGGAGCGTGTGGGTGCCCTCTGCGCTAGAAGAGAGGGCGACGCGAAGAAGCATCGCTGGCGATTTGGGGCATGCCGCAGCGAGCGTTTTTGTCCATTCTTTATCGTTTGATATTGCTGCGTATACAGCTGCATTCCACGGATTCGAAACGTGTCCGTTCAGGGCGACATAGCGGTCCAGGTCGCTGTATTCCCGCAGAAAAATATGATCATGCCCCCTCTCAAGGAACCCCCATATTTGCGTTGAGTACGGGTGTTTCGAGAGAGTCAGTGCAAGTTTTCGAAGGGTATGACGGGCATGAACTGCATTGGCCGATGTTGAGAGTGCTTCCTCCATTGATTCAATCACGCGGTCGCGAAGAGACGATTGCGTTGATCTCGGAAGGTTGCCTAGCAATGCGCGAGATCTAGCAATCAATTCGAGACTCTCTGCATCGCTGGAGACAACATCTAGATATTGTCCGATTGTGTAGTTATCCGCAGCGCGTAATTCGGCCGAATCGCAATTGGGTAAGATGGTTTGCCCTAACGCCGACATCATATTTGTGATTCGACGATCACCAAGTGAGCCTAGTAGTTGAACAGCCGTGCGAAATGAATCGGATATTTCTCCCCGAGTTCGAGAGAGATGTTGTTGTGCGATTGTGACAAATGTCTCAAATCTGTCAATTATTGGATTTGGTTCCTCGTAATTGATCGGTGTCCGTAGATGTTCGATACGCTTTGATCCATGTCCAAGTACGTGATGGATGCAATAATCTGCGAGTTCTCCGGTTCCAAGTTGCGAAATGTCGCTCTCTATCTTCGAGTAGGAAACGTTTTCCTCGCTTCGAATGCTGAAGTAGTACGCAATCCATGTGGCCTGAGCACTCATGCCATCTGCGGCAAATATAGATTCGAGGTATTCTTTCTGGGCTTGTAATCCTTTGTCGAGTTGGAGTAGCTGTAGCTTAAATCCTATTAGCCAGAGAGAGAATCCAAATTTAACCTCAATTTGTTCTAAAATTTCTAAAGCTCGAGTTGGATGCTCCGTTGCGAAAGCTCGCTCAAATTCTTCTTTTTTGATAATAAATTCATAAATATCTGATTTAAAGATGGATAGAACGGATGCGGTCCACAGTAATTCTGTTTCGGTGTCTAACTCGTGAAGCCGAGTGCGAATCGGAAAATTTTCTAAACTCTTGGGAAATGTCGTTGGTGCGAAAATGTATTTGTATGCGCTCTGTCGGCCAAGTTCGTTCACAATTCGGGGGAAGTGTGAAGCTGACACCAGCGAGCGGGCTTTTGAAAGCCCGGCGCGCGGATTTGCGACAGAGTGGATTGCGCGACGAAAAGTGCGGAGTTGGGTTTCTGCCCCAAACCCTTTGGATATCGTTTTTCTCTTTTTTGATTTGGCCATTGTAGTAAACGTTCTTGCTGCGGGTCTTATAAAACGCCGAGCTCCCCCGGCTGTACACGTGATTGTACTCTTGACATTGATTGCTGCTGCATGTGCTTTCCGAGATTAGTGATATTACCTAGCTGCCAGCCTAATCTCTATGGGTGCCCTCGTTGTCTCCCGGAGATTGCCTTTGCAACATAAGAGAGGGAAGACGTTTGACGAATCGGAACCTGCCAACTTCAGCCGCTCCTGTCAGCTGCTTTCAGTGGGAGGCACAAAAGGGTGCTCGCGTAGTGGAGTCTCGGTTTCGCGCCAAGAGTCCCTATACCCTTCGGCCAATCCCCCTCAATTCCCTAATTCTGAGATGCCAGCCCGACTACACTGGTCATGAAGCTTTGCTTCTCACCATCGGAAGTTGACCGCAGTCCCTTCCGCGCCGATGGTCGAAAGAAAGCGGTCTTGCCCAACAAGACCCAGCGAAGAGGGGAGAAAGAAGGGGAAACCCGAGGTACCAAAGAAGCGCGGGCCGCATGGGCGGCAACCCATACGACCCGCTGACCACCACCAACTCAACGCAGGAGTCGGAAATGGCTGACGCCAATACTAAGCCACGTCGTAGAAAGAACAAACCCGTCAACATGCAGAAGACGTTTGAGCTGGTCCTGCGCAACTACCCGGACCTTCCCAAGCGTGGCTGGCCGTACCTGCCGTGGATGAAGGCGATCGACATTGATCTCAAGATCTTCGGCTTCAAGCCGGGCGACCGCGTGTATCTGAGAGTCAGCGATGTTGACCGATTGATCACGATCTCGCCGGACTCCAGCCAGTTGGCGCTGCGAGAGCAGCCGTACCACGATCCTGATTGGGTACCGCCGCCGCTGTAACAACTGCAAGGGCCGCTTGATTCGGCTCTAGCAAGTGAAACGCAAGCGTCTCCCGAATGCGACTGACCGCCGGGGCGGCACCGCCCTGGCCATTGCCGCGAACGCCGCGACTCATACCTTCAGCCACCGTCAACAACTGTCACGACCACAAGGCCCGTGATGCCGCACCGCGCCTGCAAAAATAGCTGAACGGCTTCAATCAAACATCACCGCCCGCCAGCCCGCCGCTTCACAACCGCCCCCCGCTGCAACACATACTCGACCCGCGCGCCTTCATCGGCCACGACGCCAATATCCTCGAGCGGATTCCCATCCAGCACGACGAGATCAGCGATCGCCCCCACGGCCACAACCCCAAGCTCCCCTGTCATATTCACAATCTCCGCCGCCACCGTCGTCGCCGACCTGAGCGCCTCCAAATTCCCAAGCACCTCCGCCCGAATCCGAAACTCCCCCGACTGAAACGCGTGCATTTCCCCGAGCAGGTCCGACCCGAACCCCATCTTCACGCCGGCTTTCGCATAGATCTCGAGCGACTCGCGTCCTTTCTGCTGCACGGAAGCGACTTTCGCCACCGAGTCGGCAGGCATCCCAAACTCCGCCCCATGCTTAGCCAGCGCGTCATAAGTCACAAGCGTAGGCACCACAAACGCCCCCCGCTCATGCATGAGCGCCGCCGCCGCTTCATCCACCAAATTCCCATGCTCGATCGTCCGCACACCGCATCTCACAGCCCGCGCAATCGCTCGCCCCGTATACGCATGCGCCATCACATAAGTATTCGCGGCCTCGGCCTCATCAACAATCGCCCGAATCTCATCCTCCGAATACTGCGTGTTCGCAATCGGATCGGTCGGCGAAGCCACGCCGCCTGACGCCATGATCTTGATCTGCGTCGCGCCTTTCTGAATCTCCTCACGCACGGCGAGCCGCACGCCTTCAACGCCATCGACGACCCGCGCAATCGCCCCCGTCCTGAAACAGCAGGAGCAGGGCTCCAGCACATCGCCGCGCGGCCGGAAATCCCCATGCCCGCCGGTTTGCGACAACGCTTTCCCCGACGGAAAAATCCGCGGCCCCGGAATCAGCCCCGTCTCAACGGCCTGCATCAAGCTCCAATCCGCGCCCCCCGCATCCCGCACACTGGTAAACCCACGCGACAACATCGCATCGAGAATCGGCAGCGACCGAATCGCCGCGAGAATATTCGGCTGCGTCGCATTCGCGCCCAGGTTCGCATTTGACGCCAACACATGCACGTGGCAATCGATGAACCCCGGCATCACGGTCTTGCCGCGCACGTCGATCACCTGCGCATTCGGCAAATCCACCGGCCGATCGGTAACCTCGACGATCCGCTCGCCTTCGATCACGACATGATGATGTTCGAGCAACACGCCTCGTTCGAGGTCGAGCACGTTGCCGCCTTGAAGCACGGTAATGGTCATGGGTAAAAATCCTTATCGAGTCGTTGCGGCCGCAAGCTTCGCATCCTTCACGAAGCGCGTGCCGACGAAACTGACGGCCGCCGCGAGCATCACGTAGAACGCGGGCGCCATGTTGCTGCCGGTCCGGGCGATGAGCCACGTTATCAGGAACGGCGCGAACCCGCCGAAGATCGTCACCGCGAAGTTGTACGCAACCGATAATCCGGTCGACAGTACCTTGGTCGGAAACAGCTCCGCGAACGCCGCGAGGATCGGCCCCGTATAGGTCGCGATCAGCACGCCGAACACGGCCTGGAACACGATCAGCGACGCGAACCCGGGCGCATGGTTGATCCACGAGAACATCGGCCACGCGAGCACGAGGATCGCGAGCGCGGAGCCGGACAGGAACACGCGCCGTCCCCACGCGTCGGCGAGGCGCCCGACGATCGGCGAGCAGCACATGATCATCAGCCCGCCGACCATGCCGGCCGTGAAACCGGTCGATTGCGGCAGATGCAGCGTGCGCACGGAATAGGTCGGCATGTAGAACAGCAGCACGTAGGTGCAGACGGTCCACAGGATCACCATCGAGAAACTCGCGAACGTCTCGCGCGGATACGTGTGCAGCACTTCCTTCAGCGGCGAGCTTTCCTTCGCCTGCGATTCGACGGCGCTGAACGCGGGCGTCTCGTCGATATGGCTGCGAATGAAGTAACCGACCGGCCCGACGATGATCCCGAGCAGGAACGGCAGCCGCCAGCCCCAGCTATGCAGCGCCTGCGTGTCGAGCGACGTCGTGACGAACGTGCCGGTCGCCGCACCGAGCAGCACCGCGAAGCCGATGCTCGACTGGATCCAGCTCGAGTAATACGCGCGCTTTTCCGGCGGCGCGTATTCGGTGAGGAACGCGGTGGCGCCGCCCATTTCGCCGCCGGCCGAGAAGCCTTGCAGCAGCCGCGCGACGACGATCATCAGCGGCGCGGCGATGCCGGCTTGTTCGTAGGTCGGCGCGATGCCGATCAGCGCGGTGCCAGCCGCCATCAGCAGGATCGTGAGCGACAGTGCTGCCTTGCGTCCGACCTTGTCGGCATAGACGCCCAGCACGATGCCGCCCACCGGCCGCATGAAGAAGCCCACGCCGAACGTCGCGACGGTGAGCAGCACGGACGTCAGTTCGTTGCCGGTCGGGAAGAACAGCTTCGCGATGATCACCGCGAAGAAGCTGTAGACGGTGAAGTCGAACCATTCGAGGCCGTTGCCGATCACGGTCGCGACGATGGCGCGGCGGCGCTGTTGCACCGCCGCATCGACGGAAGGTGCGGCGCGCGGGGAAAGCGTTCCTTGCATGGTCTCTTCCTTGGTCAGAAGACGGGGCGGCTGCCCCGCGTGAATCCCATGCTAAGGACAGCCGCAATTTTTTCTGAAACGAAAGATTCGCATGCCTGCATGCGCTGCACGCATGCGTCGCGCGCGGGGCAGTCAGGCCCCGGTTTGCTGCTCTGCCTGTTCGAACAGCCAGCGGGTGAACAGGCGGGCGGCCTGGTTCTGCGCGCGGTCGTTCGGCGAGATCACGTAATAGCCGCCGCCGTGGCTCGCGGACGCTTCCGTCACGCGCACGAGCAGGCCGGCTTCGATGCAGGCGTCAATCATGTAGCGCCAGCCGAGCGACACGCCTTGACCGAGAATCGTCATCTGCACGATCTGCGGATAGGAGTTGATCGTGATGTCCTGCGGCTGCGCCTTCTGCCGGTCGACGTCGTTCATGTCGAACCATTCGGACCACGACATCCATTGGCGCTGGCCGTCTTCGAGGCGCAGCAGCGTTTCGTTCGCGAGATCGGCCGCATCGAGCGTGCGGCCGGCGAGATAGCCGGGCGCGCAGACGGGGAACACTTCCTCGTCGAACAGCCGGCGTGCGGTGTATTCGGCCGGCGCCTGCTGGCGCACGTAGTAGACGCCGACGTCGAATTCCGCGGGCGACATCGATGCCAGGCCGTCGCGCACGATCAGGCGCAGCTTGATGTTGGGATACGCGGCGCGAAAGTTCGGCAGCCGCGGCGTGAGCCACAGCAGCGCGACGCCGGACGAGCACGCGATCGTCAGTTCGAGATCGCCGTACGGTTTCATCACGTCGTGCGTGGCTTCCGCGCATTGCGTGAGCAGATGGTGGACCTGCGCCGCGTATTGCTCGCCGGCGATCGTCAGCCGCAGCGAACGGTGCTCGCGCACGAACAGCGAGCGGCCGAGGAATTCCTCGAGTTGCTGGATCTGTCGGCTGATCGCGCTTTGGGTCAGGTGCAGTTCGGCGGCGGCTTTCGTGAAACTCGCGTGTCGCACGGCGGCTTCGAACGCGACGAGGCACTGCAGGGGCGGGAGAGGCGTGATGCGCATGGCGGGGAGAGAATCAGAGAGGGCGCTGCCTCCATGATACGGGCGGACCCGGCGAAAATCGCTCGCCGTGAAGGGTGCTATGGGCTCGCCGTATTCGTGCGAAGATTGCGCGAAACAGCACCGACACGTACCCGAGAACGACGTGACCCTATCAAACCCTGAGAGCAAAGTAAAAGCTGCCCATCCGCCGTGGATGTCCGTCGCGCTGGCCGAACTCGGCATCCGCCGCCACCCGCCGGGCAGTGTCAACCCGCGCATTGTCGAATACAACAACCAGACGAACCTGGTCGGTTACGACGACAAGATTTCGTGGTGCTCGTCCTTCGTGAATTGGTGCATGGCGCACGCCGGATTCCGCGGCACCGGCTCCGCGCTCGCGCGCTCGTGGCTGGAATGGGGCAAACCGCTGGAGCGCCCGGTCTACGGCTGCATCGCGATCCTGACGCGCGACGATCCGACGAGTTGGAAAGGGCACGTCGGTTTCTACCTGCGCCACGATGCCGAACACGTTCACCTGTTTGGCGGCAACCAGCTGGAAGAGGTTCGGGAACTTGCGTATCCGTTGCATGAGGTGATCGGCTATCGTTGGCCGGCCACCGAATGACCGTGCAGCGGTAACACACAACAATCCAGAACAAGGAGCCCGCAGTGCAAACCGGCAATCTCCGTCTCTACGCGGATGCGCAATACACGAGCCCTTATGCGATGTCGGTCTTCGTCGCGCTCGAGGTTGCAATGCTCCATAAAATTTGGCTGGCCTGTTATTTCTAACAGGTCTTTCCTCTCGGTGGCAACGTTCATCAGCAAAATCGAGTAACTCGACATGGTTGCTCGGAGGCCAATTTTGCGTGCATTTTGTAGAATCGCACATGCTCCTGAAGGAGGCGACGCGACCAGGCGTTTCTATCCTGGATAGCGCCAAAGTCGATCCGCTGCTTGTTTCGGCGTTAATTTATGTAAGAAATACCAGTATTGCCGAGGCGAAGGATTAAAAAGCATTGAAACATAAAATGATGTCGGTTGTCGGGAGATTGTTTTTACGTTTGTTATCAAAGCGGATAGGTCGTTGTGGCAAAATCTCTTTCGACCTTTCGCGCCGCCTCCGATGCGCGTTCATTTTTTCCTCCAGAGGAGATATTCGAAATGGGTAGGTTGCCCAATTCGTTGATGCTTGACGCGGGTATCGAGCAGACGAACCGAGCGCTCGTCCTGGAAACGCCCCTCGGGGCGAAGGTACTGTTGCCGCAACGCGCCATGGGCGAATCGCGCGTGGGCCGGGATTTCGAGCTCACAGTGGACGTCGTGTCCCGGGAGCGCGCGCTTCATTTGAAGAAGCTGATGGCGCAACCTGTCACATTATGGGTGCGTCAAGCCGACGAGTCGTACCTGCCTTGGCATGGCTACGTCCATGCAACGCGACGCCTCGGAGCGGACGGGGGACTCACTTACTATCAGCTTTCGTTTTCGTCGTGGATGCGCTTTCTGCAGTACCGCAAGGACGCGCGCATTTTCCAGGACCTAACGACCGCCGACATCCTGACTAAAGTGTTCAGCGGCCATTCGCCGGCGCGCGGTCATTTCCGGCTCGATGTGAAAGACCCGGGCGCGGTTCGCTCGTACTGTACTCAGTACGAAACCGACCACAATTTCGTCCATCGGTTGATGGAGTCGGAGGGATGGTTCACGTATGTCGAGCATGCAGAGGACGGTAAGTCGCATACGATTGTCGTGACCGACGACCTCTTCAATTGCAAAGCGCTCGCTACCCAGCGAGTACCGTTCTATCGCGGCGACCGAGACGGCCAGGCTGGCACACTCGTCGAATGGAGCGGCGAGCGTACGACGCAAAGCGTCGGATATGCGTTCAGCACGGCGGATTACAAACGTCCAGCGCGCACGTTGCAGCGGGCGGACCGGTCCACGGTTGACCAAGGCGATATCCCGCAGGAGTTGGAAGTCTACGAATACGCGGGCCACTATAGCTTTCCGGTCACCGGCGAGTCCTACGACCGTGGCGAGCGCGCTATGCGAATTCGGCTTGAAGAGATGGCCTCGCGCAGCAAACGGTTTTTCGGGGTGGGCAGTGTTCCGTGCATGGACGCCGGTCGATGGTTCACGCTCGAAGACCATCCCGAGCACGACGCAGACAAGCCTGAGGACCGCGAGTTCGCGATTCTTGGCGTGCGTTGGGCTATCCAGAACAATCTGCCGCTGGGCAACAGCCGCCCCTTTCCGGGTAGCCTGCAGCGACGCCTGTCGCGTCTGCGTGCCGAATACAAGGACCGGCAGGCCGCATTCGTATCGAAGGACCCGTTAGGCAATGAAAGTTTCGTGCTGGCCGAAATCGAGGTCCAGCGCCGCTCGGTGCCATTCCGCAGCCCATTCGAGCACAGAAAGCCGGTCATGCATATGCAGACCGCCACTATCGTGGGACCGGCGGGTGAGGAGGTATACACGGACGAGTTGAACCGGGTGAAGGCTCAGATGCACTGGGACCGTCTGGGGAGCAATAACGAGACGTCATCGTGCTGGATGCGGGTAATACTGCCGCACGCCGGCAAGGGATTCGGCGGTGTGTTCGTCCCTCGAATCGGGCAGGAAGTGGCCGTCAATTACCTCGACGGGGATTGCGACCGGCCGGTCGTCAGTGGAGTGCTCTTTCACTCTGTCAACACGCCACATTGGCATTCGAACGGCCTGCTGTCCGGTTTCAAGTCGCAGGAGTACAGCGGTCAGGGTTTCAATCAACTCGTCTTCGACGACTCCACGTCGCAGAACCGGGCGCAGCTTTTCAGCTCGACGGCGAATTCGTATCTTCACATCGGCTATCTCATCGACCACAGCGGCAATACGCGCGGCAACTACCTTGGCACGGGCTTCGAACTGAAGACCGAGGCGTCAGGTGCCCTGCGGGCCGGACGAGGGCTCTACGTATCGACCTACGCCCGCGGCGGCACGTCGAGTCAGCCGCTGGATGTGAAGGAAGCCACGCAACACCTTATCGATTCGAGCGGCGTGATTCAGCATCGCTCACTCGCGGCAGCTGACGGCCAGGCCGAGACCCTGGACGATGCTCAGGACGCCATCAAGGACTTCGCTGCGACGACGCAGAGCGATGCACAGGGCTCTATGGCGGGCGGCAGGACAGCGGGTGGCGGCACCGGAAGCGCCAATGCGTTTTCGCAACCTGTCATGTTGCTTGCGAGCCCGGCTGACATGGGCCTGTCGACGCAGAAGTCGCTCCACGCAGCAGCTACCCAGCACGTCAATTTGGTTAGCGGAGAGAGCACCTACGTTTCGGTGGCGAGGTCGTGGATTGCCAGTATTGGCGAGAAATTAAGCTTCTTCGTGCAGAATGCCGGTATCAAGCTGTTTGCCGGCAAAGGCAAGGTCGAAGTGCAGGCGCAGTCGGACAATATCGAACTTACGGCAGACAAGACTGTAAAGGTCGTGTCCACTTCCGATTCGGTGAACGTTACAGCCCAGAAGGAAATCACCCTTACCGCCGGCGGCGCATCGATTCGTATCGCCGAAGGTAAAATCTTCATCCATGCGCCGGGGCTGGTCGAGGTCAAGGGCAGTCCGCTCATCTTCGATGGCCCGGCGGGCGATAGCGCGTCGGCGCAGCTTGCGCCTTCAAAGTCGTGCGCCCAGCAGTTCGCAGCCGCGGCCCAGGCCGGCTCGGCACTCGTGTAGGGCGGTCGGTATGGTTCACTACGTTATCGTCGAAGTCGTGAACGGGAAGCCCGAGTTGCCTGGTGTGCCGCCGGCCTATGAAGTCGGTGAGTTGGTTCCCGCTGCGCGTCCCGAACTCGAGGGCGTGGCGCCCGTGCTGTACTGTGCGGAGCATCCCGAACTGCAATTGCCAGCGTTGAGAGAACGTGCCGAATCGGACCTTGAGAATGGCTTGCCGCCAGTCGTTTGCGCCATTCTCGAATGCGGAAAGGCGACGGGCCGGCTTCAGCAACATCTGTCGAACCGGTTGATACTGCAGGCGCCGATTTCGGGCGATGCGGTCTTCCGCTACTACGACCCGCGCGTGTTTCCGCACTTGGGTCGCATCTTGAAGGCCGAGCAGATGGATGCGCTTCTGGGGCCGGTTGCAACGTGGACGTACCTCGACCCCGTGAGCGGCTGGACGGTGGTCAACGGCGCGGCCGAACCGGAAGCCGCCTTCGCGGTTACTGCGGACCAGCACGCACGAATTGCGCGCATCGAGTTGGTTCAGCGCGGGCTTGACCTACTCCGTTGCAATGGTACGGCGCCTCGTCCCGATATGTCGGCGCTGCTCGACGCGCAACTTGCAAAAGGAGAGGCTCATGGGCTCGCCGGTGGGGACCTGCTTGCTTTTGCACTTCACGGCACACTCGTTTCCCCCTGCTTTGACCGTCACCCGCGTGTTCGGGCCATTCTGCAGGCGCCGCGGAAAGGCCCGTATGCTGAAGCGGTAGCGAACTGGAGCGCGGCAGACTGGGAAGCGATTGCTCGCGAGAGCATCCAATATCAATGAGCCCGGGTGGCGGCACGAGAGAGATAAAGAATGGCACTCGACACGAATTTTGCGAGTATTTCGCAGCTCACGCAGTCCGCGATGCAGACCAGCTCGCGTGCGCCGAATTCATGCAACATGTGCAAGAAGAAGGGATTGCCGATTCTGCCTGTCCGCTACGGGGTCGTGGCCAACTCCAAGGCTCACAGCTCTGCTGGCGCGATGTCGCTCATGGGCGGAAAGTTTGGCGACGGCGTCGTCGGCATCGCGCTCAAAAAGGCAAAGTACACGCTGCGCACCCTGCGCTACGGCTACGTGTATATCTTCTATCCAAAGACACAGCGATGGCAGATATACGCGGTTACGGCGGAAGGATACTTGTACGACTATCCGGTCGGCATCAAGCTCGACCGTAGTTTCGAGAAACCGTTCAGCTGCCACCAACCTGGGCATGCGCAACTGGCTCAATGCATCACCGTTGAAGATGCAGAACATGCCGGAACCGTGTATCTGGCGTTCAGCGATGAGCTTTGGACACAGAAAGTCCGCGACACCTACGCGAAGAACTTCATGGGTTGTCGTGACAAGCGGATGCAGAAGTTCGATGCAACCGCCTGGTATAACGGCAGCATGAACCAGCCGCACGCGGATAGCCTGGACCATCTCGAGGGGCTACTGAGCGAATACAAGGGCGGTCGTCCCGATGCGCTCGTTACCGGTTGCTTTCCGTACCATGACCGTGCCGGGCAGCAGCCGGCCCTCAAAAAGGCGATGGATTCCATACTGCCGGACAAGGGGCTGTTCTTCGCGTTGTGGGACCCGGTTGGCATCACGCAGGAACTCAATTTTGAGCAGCGCGTTGCTTTCGGCGCAGCGCTTGCGCCGTATGAACACGGAATATGGGCCGCCAGCGCAATCGACGCGCTGCAAAAGGCGGTCGCGGTTTCGGCGAAAGAGGACGTGGAACGTGCCGCCGGCATGCTGGAAGCCAATACTTATGAGGGCATGGGCCTCGGGGCTCTGTTCGATGGTGGCAAGGCGCTCGAGAAGCGGCTCAAAAGCATTGAGGCGCAGAAGGAGTCTGAACTTGCAACAGCCGGACCGGAAGCATGGAAGCCCTACACGACCCACTATCGGCAGCAGGCTATCGTCGACTTTCGGCAACAGATGGCGAACGCGATGAAGTCGGAGCAGGCGAGCACGCTTATACCGCTGTCGCAAGACCATCAGGCGTGGCTGTCCAGTGCCGCATTGCTGAACGTTTTCGAGTCGGATTACGAGCCGGGAAGCTGGAGATGTGGGCTGAACTATACCAACACATTTACACGATGCATCGAAGGCTCGGCTGACCGCAAGAATGCCGTCGATGTGCTCGTCAAATGGGCTAAAGGCAGCGTATCTGATACTCGCAATCCATTGTTGCGGGCGTTCGTCCTAAACAGCCCGGTGCTGGCTGAGAAGGTCAAGGAGGCGTCCGGCTATCCGTACATGGAACTGAGGGAGTTCGTCGCGAAGCTCATAGAGTCGTACAGCAAGATAGAGGGCGTGGAAGAGTCGAAGGATAAGGGCATCAAAGTTGCTGTTGCGAAGGCGTTAGCATGGCTTCTTCATGAGACAGGTGGGCCCGTGGCCGAAGCTATCAGCGCGAGTGTAGATACGGCTGCAACCAAAGTGCTGTATGCGACTCTGTGCATGCGAACGAAACAGCTGTTCGAGTTTAAGGTCGTATACGGTTCGGTAAACCAATGGGTGAACTACATCGCCCGTCAGATGCAGGAAGTGATGCCGGGCCGGCAGAAAATCAGTGTCCAGGACCTGAAAAAGCAGCTTCAGGACAAAGCCAATGCAGGCGGAGGCGCCGACCCGCAAATTAAGGCGAAGCAGTTCGTGCCAGTCGAAAGCCCGGCGACAGAGGCAGCTGCCCTGGCTGGCGTCAAAGCCAAACCCGGCTTCGAGAAATTGGCCAGTGCGACGTTGACACCCGACGTGGTCGAGACGATTTACATGCCGAAATTTAGGCTCATGACGAAGGGGGAGCCTGGGTTTGCGGGCATCGGGGCGATATTCAGTGCTATCAATCTTCGCTTTGCTCGGGAAGAATTGAAGAAGGCGAATCGGTTCAATCAATCGGAGGCCGGCATCAAGTTCGACAACGCCATTGGTGGACTCGTGGCGAGTGTTGCGCAATATGGTTCGGCTGCAATTGACACCGTCGGAAAGGCTGGGGCTCAGTTGGGTACAGGCTGGCTTCGACTAGAACGTTTCCTCAACGTCGCGGGGAGGTACGGCGGCGCGGTGGTTGGGCTCGTGTCTGCTGCGATTGACATCTATCATGCCGTGCAGGATTTCAAGGAAGGTAATGTGACGATGTTTATCCTGGATGCCGCATCAGCGGTTGTCGGTCTTGCTCTCGCTTACTCTGTCATATTCCTTTCGGCATCCGCTGCAGCGGTCGTGGCCCTGCCGCTTCTGCTTATCGCTGCCCTTATTGGTATCCTCATCAACTACTTCAAGGGTAAGGAAGTGGATGAGTGGCTTGAGCGATGTTTTTTTGGGCTGAAAGAGGCCAAAGAGCGGTTCCCCACTCTGGCCGAAGACCAAAAGGCATTTACGGCAATGCTTTCGTGATGGAGAAAAGAGATGGCATTTGACGGACTCTCGTGGTACCGCCTGAACCGGCCGGTCAGCGAGGAGGAGCAGGCTGCCCGCCTCGCAATCGGACAGCCTGCGTCTGACACGGCTAAGGATGAGCGTTCAGTATTCTCGATGAGCGATACTTGCCTAGAGGTCCGAGACGGAAACTATTCGGAGAAGGGCTGGGGGGTCTTTGCGTTTATGTTACCGGGGCTCGGTTCGTTGGCATTCACGGCGGCCCTTCTTTGGATGATGACTCATGTACCTCCTATCTACGAGCAGCGGGGACAACTGGGGCTCATTTATGGAGTGCTTTCGTTTTTCTTGTTTGTCGCGCTCGGTTTCTCGGGAATTGGCATTTGGGCATTGACACGCGACTGTTTCAATTACACCTGCAAGCCCGTCCGGTTTAACCGGCGTGACCGCATGATTTACGCGTTCAAGCACAATGGCCCTGGCGGGGTTGTATCGGTACCCTGGGATAGCGCCTTCCTGTACGTCGAACGCAAGCCCAGAAGCGGCCCCACGCGCACGGCGCCGCGCGTGGTTCGTTGCCTGGTTCTTGACGACAAGGGGATGGTCAAGGATACATTCTCGATGGGAACGCGAGTTGTCCTGTCGTCTGATGAGGGAAGCGTCGGGGGACAGGAGGTCATGAAAGTCCTCTACCAGGACTTTGAGTTCTACCGGCGATTTATGGAAGAAGGCCCCGCTTCGCTGCCCCCGGTGACCGAGTTCCTGCCGAAGGGAGCCTCCCTGCGCAATTCGCTGAGGTTGAATTTCGACGGAACCTCGGGCCTACTTAAGTCGGGCAATCCGATAGTGTGGCTGGTGGTGGCGGTCGGGGCACTTCCCGCATTCTCTCAATCCCTATTGCATTGGCTCGCCCAACTGACTTGCCGCGAACCGGTATGGCCGGACGATATCGAGCGGGCGTGCAATGCTGCGACGCCGTCCAACGGCCTTACAGCATGAGTCGCCGGTTCATTCGTCAGGGCGATAAAACTGATCGCAACGGTGTTGTGGTCGACGGTATCGCAGGCACCTCGTTGCAAGGCCAACCTTTCGCTTATCTGGGCGCCCCGGTTCAATGTCCCGCCTGTGGCACGACGGGTGTCATCATAAGCGACGGCTCGCCACGCGCGATGACGATGATGGGTAAGCAGGTCGCATTAGAGAACGATTTGTGCCAATGTAAATGTGAGTCACTGCCGAAGCTGATGTCGTCCCAAACTCTCGGTTCAATAAAGACATGACGGCATGTCGCTGCCTGTTGCGGGGCAATGGGCGCGGTTGTTGAAACGTATCAGCCACGGGCTCGTTGCCGCTCGCGATGAGTTGTACGGTCATTTCCTATCATGATGCGGACGATTGCAGGGGTGGCGTGCGAAAGATGCACGATCCGCTTAATAGCCATATAGCCGATGGCGCGCCAAGGCGACGGCGCATGACCGTGAATGGCCACCTTCGCAGTGGATGACCATCGATACGATTTCTATCGGTAGGGCTTCGACAAAGGAGTGAATCGCCTGAGCCTGCTCCGCGGTGAACGTGCGGGCGAGTTTGTCCCGCGGCCTCTTCGATAGATTCGGGTTCAGGAAATCGACGTCCGCAAAGCTCAGTCGCAGCAGATGGCCCTGAATCAAGCGTGCGTTCATGCCGCGTGCATACATGCTGATGACGTGATCGTCGAAGCCGGGCAGCCGGCATTGATACTTGCCGGCCAATTGCCGTTCGAACGTTGCCTGCCGGTCATGCGGAATATCCAGCTTCAGTTCGCCGTTGGGGCGTGAGGAACGTCTTGGTGCGGGTGCCATTGCGGTGGTTGCCGGCCTTGCCTTGCTCGGTCCCGGCTTCCGGATGGTGGCTCATCTCGGCCATGCGCTTGGCCAACTGCTTCCTGAGCTGGCCGGCCAAGCCCCGATTCGCCCAGGATTGACTCGGCGTTCTTGCCCTGAACCTGGGCAAGCAACTGATCGTCAGTTCGTCGGGAAACACCTTCGGTGCCTTCGGATTCTTGCTCTTCTTGATCACTGTTGCATCGGTCATAGGACGTTAGTTC